>NZ_JBUDSQ010000005.1:0-78525 GCF_054921335.1 Desulfoplanes sp.
AGTTACTGGTGCCGAGGGACAGAATCGAACTGCCGACACGGGGATTTTCAGTCCCCTGCTCTACCGACTGAGCTACCTCGGCACCGCGAACGACAGGAACGGTGTTTATAGAAACCCTCGGTGGTTGGCAAGCGTTTTTTTGGGGGGATGGCCATTTTTTTTGTTTTTTTGGTCTTGGATCAATCTTCGCGATCGAGAATCGATTTGGTCCAGAGATACACCCCGCCGGCGATGAGCATGAACAGAATGCTCATGAACCAAGAACTGTCGGTGAACAGAAGATTGTACAGGCCCAGAATGGCCATGAGTGCGCAGGCACCCGCCAGAAGGTATTTGATGATTTGTTGTTCATTCACTGTCGTGCGACTCCTTTTCGTTGTCCTGGGAGGTGAGCGCGGTTTCGATGGCTGTAAGGCGCATTTCCACCATTTCCAGGAGGTGTTTGGAATACATCATGGTGTTGTGGCTGTTTTGCGCTGTTTGCCGTGAGTATTTCCAAATGAAGAACGGGGCGATGACCAGGCAGAGAAAGACCAAGGTTCCCATCACGCCGAGGAGAAACCAGAACAGGGCAAACCAGCTCCATGTCCCGCCGGGAAAGAAAAGTGATTCCACCATATGTACGTGTATTCCGGTTTATGGTCAAAAAAGTACATTTTTTTTAGCAGCGAGCTGTCCAACAATCAATAGGCTTCATGCCCGGCATCTGCTGCGTTGGAAGAACGGTCCGCCTCTTTACTGGGATGCGGCGGGCTAGAGAGTTCGGCCGGATCGGGGCAAGGTGCGTGCTTTTTGGGTGCCTGGCCGGTCAGCTGGCCGGCAGCCTTTAAAATATCAAAGGGAATGGGAAGGATGGTGGCTGCGTGGCTCTCTGCGGCCATCTCCCGCATGGTTTGGAGATATCGCAGCTGCAAGGCCTGGGGATTGGTGCTGATGATTTCCGCCGCCTGGGCCAATTTGTCCGCCGCCTGGTACTCTCCCTCGGCATTGATCACTTTGGCCCGACGTTCCCGCTCGGCCTCGGCCTGTTTGGCCATGGCCCGCTGCATCTCCTGGGGAAGGTCTATGTACTTGAGTTCGACCGAAGTGACCTTGATCCCCCATGCGTCGGTCTGTTCGTCCAGGATTTTCTGGATCTTTGTGTTGATCTTTTCGCGGTGGGCCAGGATCTCGTCGAGTTCGGCCGCGCCGCACACGCTGCGTAGCGTGGTCTGGGCCAGCTGGGAGGTCGCAAAATGGACGTCCTCGACTTCGAGAACCGCCTTTTGGGGATCGACCACCCGGTAGTAGACGACCGCATTGACTTTGATACTCACGTTGTCCTGCGTGATCACGTCCTGGTGGGGGACATCCAGGGTGACGATCCGCAGACTCATTCTGATCATTCGGTCGACTACCGGAATAAGGATGATCAGCCCAGGACCCTTGGTCTGGATGATCCGGCCCAGGCGGAAGATGACCCCCCGTTCATATTCGTTGAGCACCTTCAGGGCGGCGAAAAGGAACAGGACGACGATGGCGATGATCGGTGCGAGGGTGACCATGGATCCTCCCTATGGTTTGGGTTGTGCGTGTATCTATCGGGTCGTTTGGTTGTCGCCAGGCTCGTCCCCAGACGGGCGGTCCCTTGTGTTTTCAATCCGTGGAGGGGGCAGCTCCAGCCGGGGCGATATGTAGAACAAGTCCATCGGCCTTGACCACAACGATCCTGTCTCCAGGAACAAACGAAAGGTGGGGATCGGCCATTGCCGACCAGCGTTCTCCCCGGACCCTGACCTGGCCCTTGTTTCCTCCCCAGGTCAGGATTTCCCCTGATCGGTCCACGAGGGCGTCCAGGCCCATTGCCTTGGGTTTTGTGTGGGCCCTGGCCACGAGAACGAGAATGGCCAGGAACAAGAGGCAAATCCCACCGATGGACACGATGATGATCCGGAGGGGGAGCGAGGCCAGCCCATACTCGAAATCGAAGAGAATCAGGGAGCCGGAGACCAAAGAGGCGATCCCGGCGATGGTCAGCAGTCCATAGCTGACCACTTTGAGCTCGACAATGAACAGGATGAGCCCCAGAAGAATGAGCAGAACCCCGGCGGGTGTGGTCGGAAGTATGGACAGGGCGTACATTCCAAGGAGCAGGCAGAGCGCCCCGAACACACCGGGAAAGATGGCCCCGGGGTTGGAAAATTCAAAAAAAAGACCGGCTATGCCGCCGAGAAAAAGAAGATAGGCGATGCTCGGGTCCAGCAGCCAGGCGAGGAGCTTATATTTGGCGCCCGGTTCGTATGTTGTCATGCGGACCTGGGTTGCGCCGAAATGGAGGGTGTCCTTGCCCCGTACCAACCCCCTGGAACCGATCTGCTCCAAAAAGTCCTGCGCGGTCGGGGCCAAGAATTCCACGACCCGTTGCATCACGGCCTCCTTGGCCGTGATGCTCGCGCTCTCGGTGACCGCCTTTTCGTACCAGTCCATGTTCCGGCCCCTTGCCGTAACCATGCCGCGGAGCAGGCTGATGATGTCGTTTTGGATTTTTTTGGCCATGGTCCCGGAGACGTCCTTGCCGGTCACGCTCACCGGTGAGGCGGCTCCGATGGAGGTCTGCGGGGCCATGGCCGCATAATCGGATGCCGCGACCAAGAACACCCCGGCAGAAGCCGCCCGTGCCCCCGAGGGGCCGACCCATATGGCCACAGGGACCGGGGCGTTGAGCAGGGAGGTGACCATGGTCCGCATGGATGTTCCCAATCCCCCGGGAGTGTTCAGACCAATGAGGACCAGGTCGGCCGCCATGGCGTCTCCCTGTTCCAGGCAGTTGTCGAGAAGCTCTGCCTGGGCGGGTCCGAGGGGTGTTCCAAGCTGGAGATAGAGACAGGTGACCCCGGGGAGTGGAACGGCCACAGATACGGGCACAGCAACACAAAGAAGGGTGAACAGACAGAGGATGGGCACCAGCTTGGACAGTGGGCAGGTCATGGGCAGCCTCCGGGATGCAAAAGACCGGGGACTCCGGCCGGTGAATAACGGGAGCGGCTATATAACTCACAGGATAGCAATTTGTACCCGGTGGATGGGGGAAGGGCAAGAAAAAACGGACAAGAGAGGGTTACATGGGCATGGGGGAGTAGGCCTTGAGGATGCTCCAGGCCGCTTTTTTGGTTTCTCGGTTATCCGGGAGCATACCATTCAGGCAGGGAAGGAATTGGACCATGGCGGAGGTATGGGGAGAATGGGTGCGCGGGTAGGTACGCGGGTCCTTGTCCGGGGCCAGGAGTTCACATCCCTGTTCGCCAAAGCAGAATATGTATACAGGAGTGATGGCTCGGATGCCGTAGGTGAAAAGATCCACATCGGCAACAAGGGTGTTCTGCTGTAACCGGGACAGGGGCCAGAAGACGGCGGACCCTTTGGGCCATCCAAGGGCCCCGAGCATGTTCTTGACCAGTTTCTGTCTGGCCTTGTTGGGCGTTGGCCCGAGATCCACGGGCAGATCCCAATAGGTCCATACGGAGAAGGAGGGGATGGTTATCCGCGTGAAATAGTCGCGCAGGGAAGGGGGGAGGTCCGGACGGTGGTGATCCGGCACTCCACGGGAAGGTGTCTCCTCTTTCTGGGGATGGGAGGGTCCGGACATGCTGGATGGCCGGGAAGGAGCGGATGGCTCCGTGGAGCGATTTTTTGGGGGCGGATGTGGGGCCGTGGCGGTTTTTGGGGCGGGTGGTCGGCTGCCCTGGTCCTTGGGAAAACGGGCGGCTGCGACCGTCTCCGGATCGGCCAGGATGGACATGAGCCCCTGCTCGTACCACAGGTGCATGGGCAGAGAAAGGTCGATTCCTCCTAGAGCCAATCCCATATCCTCCATGCGATTTCTGTTTTGGGCAGATCGTTAAGATGGTCCATATTGCCATGTCCATCGATAATGAGCACCGAGTTGTTCCTGCGGAAGAACCCGCCCTGGTCGAGATCAATACGGTTGGCAACGATCAGGTCGAGGTTCTTGGATGCGAGTTTTGCCTGAGCGGTTTTTTGGATATCCGCGCCGGCCTCGGCGGCGAACCCGATCAGACGCTGGTCCGGTCTCTTGTCATCGCCCATGGTTTTTAGGATATCCGGATTGCGGGTAAATGGGACCCGCAGACCGTCCGGGCACTGGTCCTTTTTGAGTTTTCCTCCGCCGTCGTAGGGAACCGGGGAAAAATCGGCCACGGCCGCGGTGCAGCAGGCCATGTCCATGGCGGGCCACTGGTCCATGCACGCGGTGTACATCTCCCGGGCCGTGGCAACGGGGACCGTGGCCATGCCGGAGGGGAAGGAGAGGTCGACCGGCCCATGGACCACACAGACGTCGGCCCCCCGGAGCCAGGCGGCTATGGCCAATGACCACCCCATCCTGCCCGAGGAGGGATTGGACCAGAACCTGACCCGGTCGAAGTGTTCACGGGTCGGGCCAAGGGTGATCAGGATCTTCTGGCCGGCGAGGTTGTTGGGGAGCACCGCCTGCAGGGTCTTCAGGTATATCTCGTCCAGTTCGGCCAGACGTCCTTGGCCGGTATCTCCGCAGGCCACGTCCCCGGTACAGGGGGGGATGCCGATGACCCCGCGGGACACAAGGGAATGCCAATTGGCCCGCGTGGCCGCATGGTCCCACATCCTGGGGTTCATGCACGGGGCCACGATCAGGGGACCGGAAAAGGACAGGGCCTGGGTCGAAAGCATGTCATCGGCAAGACCGTTGGCCAATTTGGCCAGGAAATTGGCCGTTGCCGGGGCTATGACCAATGCCTTGGCCACCTGTCCCGGTTCCAGGTGGCCGTAGGGATGTTCCTGGTTGGTGAACAGAGAGCCGTATACCGGATCGGCCCCCAGGGACGTGAAGGAGAGATCCGTCACGAATTCGGAGGCCGCTGATGTCAGGGTCGCTCCAACCCCTAAACCGGTCTTGACGTACAACCTGAGGAGGTCCAGCCCTTTGTAGGCGGCTATACTACCGGTAACGCCAAGATGGATTCTTTTGCCGGAGCAAGCGGACAGCGAGAGAAGGTCCATGGGATTATTCGCTCAGGGTCCGTTCCATGGTTTTCGGGGCCCCGCCTTTTCGTTCGTTGACCCAGATCTGCAAACCGGTCTTGAACGAACCGTCGGAAATGGAGATGATACAGTCCTTGTTCGGTTTTTCAAACCCGATGATGTACCGGCCGTATTTGAAGGAACTGGTTGAGTGCCACCCATCCTTGGGCATGGAATTGACAAAGAAATCGAACAGGGAGACCGGTTCGACACGTCCCTCGAAGAACATCATCCCTGCCTTGAGGTTGGGGCTTTCGAAGACCAGGGATTTGTTGCTGTCGATTTCCATCTCCCTGGGTACGAGGACATCGTCGAAATCATAATAGGAATCGACCTCTTCCGCATTCACCGGTTCGGTCTGGTCGGGGGTGGCCGGATTCTGGGTGGTGGTCTCGGCCCCGCCCAGACCACTGCACGCCGTGCACAGTGTTACGAGAAGCATGAGGATGACGAGTTGTTTTTTCATGGACTTACCTTCCTTGGTGGGTTGGTGCTTTGGATGGGCCGCCGTTGTTGCGACGGCATGAACGAAGAATAGGTGTAGAAACCCGTTCTCGGCAAGGATGTCAAGGGACACGTGTGTGTACCGGTCCCTTTTCCACGGGGGACTGAGACAGGGTTATCCCTGACGGCTCAGGGCCAGGGCCAAGGCAGTGGTCAGCTTGATCTGTTCACGGTTTCCCTTACGGACATTATGGGCCAGAAGGCGGCCCAGGTTGGTCAGTATACGTATCCCGATCCCCGGGTGTTCGGCGATCAGCGAAAAAAACGTTTTCCGGTCGGTCTTCAGGAACTCCGATGGTTCCACCGTCTCTACTGTGGCCGATCTGACATCCCGGTCGAGCAGGGCCATCTCCCCGAAAAAGGGGAAGGTTTCGCTGTCAAGGGTTGCCAGGATCTTATGCGAGTTTTGCAGTCCCGGAATGGGGATGGATACCTCCGGCAGGAGCATGGACTTGGTCACCTTGACCCTGCCCCTGACCAGGATGAACATGGCATCCCCTTCGCTGCCCTCGGCGATGACCACCCGCTTGTTTCCGTAGGTTACCGGTTTAAAGAGTGTGCGGACCACACCGGTCTCCTCGGGAGAGAGTCCTGCAAAAAGGGGGATGGAAGCCCAGTCGATCTTCATGGCCGCTCCCCCGGTCGAAGGAATATGACCGCGTCGAATCCTTCCAGGGATTGCTCATCGTGGGGATTGACGGATACCTGGGGCTTTTGGTTGCCCATTTGGGTGGATTGGCCGGTCGAGGAAAAGAGCTCCAGTATGAAATGATCGAGAGAGGATTCCTGATCGAGAATGTCCTTCAGCGAAAGGCGCCTGCTCTCCTTGAAGAGGGCCAGCGGAAGCGTCCCCTCCCGCGTGCGGACCTCGTGCACGAAGGTTCGCCAGACCATCTCTTGTTCCGCGCTGCTCAAGGACCGACAACCGAGCATTCCCGGGGATGAGGCTCCGGCCAGATGTTTGAAAAAGGGGAAAAAGGCCGGAGTGGTTCCCATGAGTCCAAGAATGTTCCCGGTCAATTCTCCCCGGGCGATGACGTCGTCGACACCGGCCCGTAAGAGGTGTTCCCGGTTTTCCGCCAGCATGGCCTCGGCGTGGATGGGGACTTTCGGGGCCAGACTGCGCAGGGTCAACGCGGCATATATGTTTTGCTGGTCCGCCTCGGCCGGGGGCAGCTCTTCGGAGCAGAGGATAAAGATGACCCGTGCCCTGTCCGGCGATGTCCGGGCGGCGACCGCCCCGTGTCCGGGATTACCGGAGACCGAGTGGATGTCCCTGTCCAGCCGGTGTTCGATGCCGTCCCGCTGTTCCGGGGAGAGGGTGTTGACCATGACCAGATGTTCCAATGACTGGCCCATGTTTTTTTCCAGGGTCTTGATCAGATTGAACCCAAAAGGATTCCAGCCCACAACGATCACGTGTCCCGAGAGTTTCACCTTGAGGAGTCCTTTGCGTTTTTTGGTGTGCTGTTCCACGAGGAGTGAGGCCAGGTTACCGGTCAGGGTGGAGACGAGGCCGATACCCGAGAGCATGACCACGACACCGAGAATCCTCCCTCCGGTGGAAAGAGGGACAATATCCCCGTAGCCCACCGTGGATATTGTCACCACCGACCACCACAGGGCCTCGAGCATATCCCGGTCGGCCCCACCTCTGAGTTCGATGAGATAGAACAGGGTCGAGCTCAGGGTCAACAAGAGTCCGATGGCCAGAACGAGTTTGGCCAGGGGAGATCTAATCCATTTCCTGCTCTTTTTCATCATTCTCGATACTTTGCTGGATCTTTACCAGTTCTTCGAACCGAATGTCCGCGCCAAGAATCCCCTGTATGTCGTCTTCGCTGTCGCATACGGGAGTGGAGACGGTCAGGCAGAGTTTCCCCGAGAGGTAGGAACGGTAAAAATCGGTCACGCAGAATTTACCGCTGCTCATGGGGCCCATGAACCAGTCCCGGCTGGAAAAATCGTGGTCCGGACCGAGCTTGCTGCGGTACATTTCCTTGTCCTCTGGATGGGAGACCTGCCAGGTGATTGGGAATCCCTTGGTGTCAATCAGATAAATATATTGGATGAAGGGATATTCGTCCAGGAACCCGGTCATACCTTTGGCGGCACGGCCGCGGTCCAGGGAGGTGATGGCCGGGTCCTCCGCAAGTTTGGTGATGATTTTTGTAGATATATCCTGGGCCAGGGATTTGAGCTGGTCGAAGATGGAGGAAAAGAGTTCCGGCATGAACCGGGCCACGATGGCATGCATCTCGTCATAGGAGAAACGGGTCGTCCTGCCGCGGGCATAGGACTCCATGATCCGTTTGTAGATTTTCCCCACAGCGGGATGCCGTTTGTCGATTTTCTTGCTTTCGTCCAGATCCAGAGCGGTATTGATCCAATACGCGATCCCGGCCTTGCCCGACTTGTCGGTGATGGTGATGGGAACGGGTTTGTTCAGGATATGTTTTGTGTCGAAAATATTATAGATTTCTTCGTTCTTGAGCAGGCCGTCCACGTGGATCCCTGCACTGGTGGTGTTGAAGTCCCTGCCCACAAAGGGATAATTGTGGGGGATTTTGTAATCGAGCTCCGTTGAAAAATACGACCCGATTTCAGAGATGGTTTGGGTGATCGCGGCGTCATCGTTCCCGGTCAGGGAGATGTACTCGATGACCAGGGCCTCGATGGCAGCATTGCCGGTGCGTTCGCCGAATCCGAGCAGGGTGCCGTTGGCCCCACAACACCCGTAGATCCATGCGGTGGTCGTGTTGATGAGTGCCTTGTGGAAATCGTTGTGCCCGTGCCACTCGAGCCATGCTCCGGGGACCGATGCCTCGTCCGTGAAGGCGCGGACGATCTTGCCCACGCTGCGTGGCAGGGCGGCGCCGGGATAGGGGACACCGAACCCCATGGTATCACAGAGCCTGATCTTGACCGGAATACCGCTTTGTCGGGAAAGCGACATCAACTGACGGGCAAAGGGAATACAAAAACCATAGATGTCGGCACGGGTTATGTCCTCGAAATGGCAACGCGGAATGATCCCGTAGTCCAGGGCCTGCTCGACCACCTTGAGATAATCGCGCATGGCTGTTTTGCGGTCCTTCCCCAGCTTCAGATACATGTGGTAATCCGACACCGAGGTGAGCATGCCGGTTTCCTTGATCCCCATGTCCCTGACCAGTTTGAGATCCTCGGTGTTGGCCCGGATCCATGCCGTTATCTCGGGGAACCGGTAGTCCTTTTTCTGGCAAAGTTCCACCGCGTGCTTGTCCTTATCCGAGTAGAGGAAGAATTCACTCTGCCGAATAAGGCCGCTATGCCCGCCCATCCTGTGCAGCAGGTCGAAGATCTCGCCGATCTGTTTGACCGTGTATGGGGGGCGGGCCTGCTGCCCATCCCTGAAGGTCGTGTCGGTAATGAACAGCTCTTCGGGAACGCGGGGGAGGACAAAGTTGTCGTCAAAGGGCATCCGCCCTATTTTTTTGTATGGATAGATGGATCGATACAACTCCGGTTGCTCCACGTTGACCAGGTCGTGGTCCAGGCGGGCCGGGTTGAAGTGAAGTCCGTTTTTCAGCATGGGTGCTCCAGGGCGTTGAAGTTAAAACGGCATTGCTTCCGCGTCGATAGTCCCACGGGAGCGCGGAGGAAAGGATAGGTGTTCTTTTGGAGTAACGTGCGCGTAGTATCAGGATTTGGTTGTCCCGTGGGGGGAATGGCGGAGAAAATGGCGTGGACCGCTGATCGTCCCGGATTGCTAAAAATAGCAGGACAGTCGGCCTGCAGAGCAGGGAATGGGGAGTGCAAAGAATGTGAACGATAATTACGGTCCCTGCCCATAGAAAAAAGCGCCCCAGCCGGGAGGCGGGGCGCTTTGGATTGCTGCGTGGCCTGGCTAGAAGCCCCAACCGAGCTCGGCCCGGAGATTGGCCGGAAGGTTGGCGTCCCTCGGGGAGACATAGGGTTGGGGGGCACCGGCCTGTTTGCGGCTGGCGGTCAGATCGCCCATGTTGAAGTCCCTGGGGATGGAGAAAACCTGGTTGGGATAGATCAGGTCCGGGTTGTTGATCTTGCCCCGGTTGGCCTTGTAGATCAGGGGCCACATGAACGGATCGTTGTAGACCTGTCTGAATTCGGCGATCCACCACAGGCAGTCTCCCTTGGCGACCTGGTACTGGGTCGGCAACTCGGCGTAATCCTTCTCATAGATTTCCATTGGAGTCGGTTCGGGAACCGGAGTGGGAATGATCACTTCTTCAACCTCGGTTTCCACAACCACTTCTTCGACGACCTGTTCTTTCTGTTGGGGCGTTTCCGGCTCTGGGCAGGACACCTTGGTCTTCTTGGAGCAACCGAAGCTGAGCAGCAGTGCGGCCAAGAAAATGAGTCCGATTAATCGTTTCATGAAAAAATTCCTCCTATCAAAGTTGATGGCACGGGCTGGGTGACGAACATGTGCAATTGGGTAATCCTTTGTGCAAAGAAAATAAATATTAGCATCTATTGCTCAGGCTTGCAAGAATGAATTGGTTTATTCGGGCTGCTGTCCGGCCTTGTGCAGGGCTTCCCTGGCTTCCCTGTGCCATCCGCCCCGTTCGAGGCTCTCGGCGGCCAGGAGGTATAATTGGTCCCTGGACTGATCGTATATGGCTTGAATAAATTCTCCATAGCCACTGCGGAAAACCTGATGGACCAGATCGTCATGGTCATAAATGAACCGGGCCAGAAGCGGATTGTCCCTATGGGCCGGGAGATAGATGGTCAGCATGCGCCGGCAATGGAAGAGCAGAAAACGGACCCGTTTGACCTCCCTGTCGATACTCTCCTTGGTCTGTTCAATAAGCATATACAACTCCTTGCCGATGAGCAATTCCTCAGGGGCCAGGCCATTCTTGGGGGGCAGGGATTCGAACCAGGGCTTGTACCGTCTGCGCTGATAGCTGTCTTCCATGAGCTTCATGCATTCGTGGAAAATGTATCCTATGGCCCAGTCGAGGTAATGGGCGACAATGCTCTTCCCGGGTTCGTTCTGGAAGAGAAGATGGGCGGTGTCCTTGAGACGCCAGAGCTGTCCCTTGTTCGTCCGTGCCCCGAGCAGATCCTTGAAGAAGGTGAACCGGGTGAAGCCATGGTTGTCGTAATGGGTGAACTCGTTCTCGAGCTGTATGGACACCAGACAGAAGTCCCTGAGGACGTCCCGGACGAATTCATCGCGTTTTTGTTTGATCCATGGTTGTGACATGGCGTTGTTCTCGGGGTTGTGGTGTAGATCCAATGCGGCCTGGGTGAGCGGTCCGTTCTCGCAGCCGTTCAGGCGGGCTCGTTCGGGGTGCGTGGGGTATTGTTCATCGTTTATGCGGCTTGTCAAGCGGACCTGATCCGACCGGGAAGCTACGTCCAGTCGGGGCGAGCGGACTATGTGGGGGAACGATGTAGGACATATTGTAAAATTATTCTTGAGTTGGGAGGTAATTTTCTTTATGTTTTATGCTCAAGAACCAGACGACCGGGACTGCGAATGGTTGATGCAGGAAGATGGCGCGTTATCTGGCTAAACGGAAGAAAATCGCCCCACACAGGGGAGTGATGCCAACAAAGGAGGACGGGAATGAAACGGATGCTGCAATTGTGTGTGACGATGGTCGGGATGTTTGTCATGGCCGGAACCCTCATGGCCGCTGATCTTCCCCGGGTGATGATCATGGGTGAAGATGTGGACAGGGATTCCATTCCCAGACATTCCCGCGTGTACGACCGTGTCCTGAACGCCATGGTCAACCAGATGCTCAATGAGGGATTCGATGTCAAGGACGAGACCGCCATGACCATGGACACCCATGTTCAAGGCCGGCAGCGAAGGACCGATGCCGAGCTGATAAGTATCGCCAAGGATGCCGGCATGGACGTGGCCGTTATCTTCACCATCTATCCGGACGTCAAGGAGAGCTACAGCACCGTCAAGGCAACGGCCCGGGTCATGGGACGGATGCTCGATGTCTATTCCGGATCGCGGATGGGGAACTTTGAACTCGAACCCCAACAATACCAGCCCCTGCGCAAGCCCTATTCCCGCAATGACATCATTGAAGGGGTCGGAAAGATGGCCAAGCTCATTGGACGGGATGTGGGCGCGGAGATCGCCCAGCGGTTGTCGGGGTATGTTGACCAGCCCGGTGGGCAGCTCATTGAGTGGACACTCATCTTCGACGGTTTCACTGCCGATGACATGATGAATATGGAGGATTATCTGGTCATCTTTTCCGGTTACGACAGTCACCGGCCCAAGAAAAACGCCCTGAACACGTCCACCCACCACGAATATTTGTACAAATCGTCAATAAATTCCGCCAAGCTGAAGAGAAATTTCAACAAGGCACTGAAAAAAATGAATATGCGCGGACGGGTGTATCTCTCTGGCAACCAGGTCAAGGTGGTCAAGTCGGCGAAGGTCCGTCAGCGCCGGGTCAAGGAGCAGAGCGAGTGGTAGAAGACCACAGGAATGGCCGTTAGCAACGGAAGGGCAACCGCGGCCGCGGATTGCCCTTCCACGTTCATGGACCGGCGTCCATGCGGCACCGTGGCCGGGCGGGGGATTCCCGTGCCGGTATACTTCATCCATTTCAATCCAGGCAGGTGAACAATGGACAACAAATGCCGAATGGGCCTGTGGGTGGCCCTGGCGTGGATGGTCATTTTTCTTTTTCCGGTTTCTTCCGGGGCCGTTCAAGTCCGGGGTATGGGTGTGGACAGGGATCATGCCCTGACCAATGCCCTGCAGGTGGCCGTGGAACAGGTTGTCGGAGTGACCGTGAAAAGCAGCACGGATGTGGTCGATTTCCAGGTCATCAAGGATGAGATCGTCACCCATTCCAAAGGATACGTGGAGAGTTACAAGATTCTCGATGAAACCCAAGAAGCGGACGGCGGTTTTACGGTGGTCGTGGATGCCCGGGTGGATGCCGGTCAGATCGAGACCCACGCCCAGACCCTGGAGATATTGATGAAGATGGCCGGTCATCCCAGGATTCTTGTCTTTGGGGATGATTCGGACATCGATGCCGTGCCTTCGGGGACGGAGGTCTTTGACCCCCTTGTGGCCGCAGTGGCCGAGGTGTTCAGGGATAAGTTCCGGTTCGAGGTGGTGGACTGGCCGCTCATGAAAACCCGGTTCAAGGACCTGCCCGGCAAGCTGGACAAGGACGTGGCCGTTGCCAATCGGTCTCGGCTGCAGGCGGATTACTATGTGTCCGTTGAGCTGGAGATGGTTCCGGATATGGCCGGCAGGTCGGCCGGGCTGGATCTGGATCTCAAGGGAGTCCGCATCTCCGACGGTCATCTGTTGGGGCAGTCCACCCGCGATGCCGGATCGATCTCCCTGGTTGGCCTCACGCGGGCCCAGCAATACAGAACGGCCGTGACCACCGCTTCCGAGGACGTGTTCGTCGCTGCCGCCGATGTGGCCACCGCCCTGGTCGGTGAACTCCAGGCCGAGGTGGAGAAGGGCACCGGATTCAGATATACGCTCGGGTTCTACGAATTTCCGGACAAGGAGCTTCTGGAGCAGGAAGTGGCCGCCTTGAACGGGTATGTCCGGCATGACGTGGACACGGCCGACAGTGTCAATTTCAAGATCAGCTACTGGTCCAATCTCAGGGGGTCGGCCCTGGCCCAGGCCATCCAGGATATCATGGAAAAGCACGGGTACAGGGTACTCTTCAAGCAGGATGGGCGGACGTTGAAATTCAAATGGGAAAATCCAGAGGGATTCTGATGAGTAAGCATGTGTTCGCGGTTACGGAATGGACGCTCGCAGGGTTTTTGTGTGTTCTGCTGGCGGCCACGGGATGCGTCCAGCAGAAGCTGACGCCCAACGCCACCCTGTCCTTTGACATACCGTCGAAGATTTCGGTGATCAAGAAGGGGGCCCGGGTCAAGGTGTTCACCTCCGGGAACATGGGCCGTCAGACCAGGGGGTTCGTCCGGGATCTGACCAGGACGCTGAACGAGGCCGGATGGTTCACCATCGTTTCGAAAAAACCCTTTGACTACGCCATGAACATCAATACGTTCAAGGGGTATCGTCGCGACAATCGCAAAGAGGTCCCGTATAATCTCAAGGTGATCAAGAAATCCCAAACCGACAAGAGCGGGAGCGGGCGGGAGTTCCTGGTGAAGGAAAAGCGCCATTCGGCCATTGGAGCGTATGTGGCCTCGGTCTCCATCTACAAGGCCAGGACCCTTGAACCCATGGTCTATTTCAACAGCGTGGCCGCTCAAGGGGTCTGGGAAGACGCGTCGAGTCCCCTGCCCACGGACGGAACATTGGAAAAAAAGCTGGCCGGTCAGATCGTCAAGCGGATGCGCAACCTGCTCAGCACCGAGCACCGTCAGGTCGGGGTCATCCTTCCCGATGGCGGGGACCAACGGGTCAAGGATCTTCTTGTCCAGGGACGTGTGGCCGCAGCCGCCAAAAGGGCCGTTTCTCTTGTTCCCCGGACCCCTTTGGCCGATCTGAGTCCCGGTCTGTACGAAAAATGGGCCGATGCCGCGGATGAGGCCCGCAAGCAGGGCAACGAGAAGGTGGTCGAGCGGGACATGGAGACCGATTTGAATAATTTTTATCTATTGTTCATGGCCAAAGAGGCCTCTGGAGTGGCCGAATCCAGGCTGCGCGAGGTCCATGACGGCTATGCCGGGATCGTGGCCCTGACGGAGAACCAGAACCTGATCGACGGATGCGCCCATTCCCTGAGCCGCGTGGAGCAAAATGCCCGGCGCCTCAATGTCAACCTGAGCCCGGAATGATCCATGCAAAGAGATCACCACACAATGTCCATGCAAACCTGGAAGGATAGCACCATGAAATCAAATCTGTATCCCGGGGTTGTCATCACCGCCGTGCTGGTCTGCCTGGGGCTGCTCGGAGGATGTCAGCAGGCCCAGAAGCGGAGCCTGATGGCCAAGTATATCGTGCCGCCCGATGTGGTCCGGGATGTTTCATCCATCCAAAATCTGGCCATAGCTCCGCCCCGGGTCGTCCTGAGCGGAAGATATGGCAAGCGTTCCGAACTCAGGCCGGTCTTTGTCAATTGTCTGAACCAGCGGTTGGCCTCGGGGATCTACAGGGAGCGGTTTTTCAACGTTCAGGACGAGATCCACGGGAATGCCCGGGGACTGGGGCGTCTGGACAAGACCTTTGCCAAGGCCCACGGTTACTCTATCAAGCCTGCCCGTTTGATCCGACGGGCCGAGATCAGGACACGGGCCAACGTGAGCCTGACCCGGTCTACGGGCAAGGATCGGATGGTCACCTCCCTGGCCTCCATCCCATACAGCGTCCAGTATTCTGACGACGGGGTCCCCTATTCCGTACCCAACTATGACGGGCAGGTGGTCGAAGAACACGTCAGCCAGGTGCCGTTCGTCAAGATCACGGCCAAGGGGGATCTGCGGGTCGAGGTCCGGGACAACCAGGGGCGTGTGGTCTATGAAAAGACCTTCAAGAATCTGAGCTTTGAGAAAAAGGTCGGTGGCGACAATCCGGCGGAAGCGCTGCCCACGGTTCTGGAAATTGCCTCTTCCCTGTTCGACGCCTCCATCGCCGAGGTCGTCAGGGACATCTCGCCGCACAAGGTGGAGCGGACCCTGTACGTCAATGAAGATGGTGATCCCACGGCCGTTGCCCTGATCAAGGCCACGGCCTTTTCCGAGGCCTACAAGCGGCTCTCTTTTGTCCTCGAGGAGAATGGGGCGGCCTATGCACGTGAAGCAAAAGAAATCAAAGAGGATTTTGCCGAGAAGATCCAGGCCGCTCAAGCTGCTGATGCCGGGTCTCCGGCACCCGGCACCCTGCTCGAAACCCTGCGCATGGAAAAGAAGACAGCTCTCCTGGAGGCCGGTTTGTTCCGGTCCCCGGATTTCGAGAACATGGCCATTGTGTGCGAGGCCATGGGCATCACCAACGAGGCACTTGATTTCTACAAAATGGCAGCGGGAGCGGACCCGGCTAATAGTGCTGCAGCCTCTGCTCTGGCACGGGTGAGCAAACTTGCCGACAAGGTACTGACCCTGCCGGGGCAGATAAAGGGCGTGTACGAAGAAGAGGAAAACAAGGAGCGTTAGATGATACGGAGAAACGTACAGACCTTATTCATCGTCCTGGTCATGGCCCTGTCCGTGGGCTGTGTTCAGAAGGCCAAGATCTCCGTGCTCCAGCCCGGTGAACTCAAACTGACCGGGGTGAGCAAGATCGCGCTGCTGGATTTCAATACCATCCCGTCAGGGCTCGGTTCCGGCGTGTTTGCAGCGGACAGGGAGACATGCAGACTTGCCCGGCAGACCGTGGCCGATGTTTTTTACAAGGACCCGTTCTATTCCCTGGTCGATCTCCCCCTGGAACGACAGATCACGCGTCAGGTTGCCCGGAGTCGGCTCAAGTCCCGTTTGGATGCGGTTATGTACGGTCGGGTCTGGTGGCAGGTGGCTGACGAATATCGTAACTACATGCCGAGCAAGATGCGGTTGGAATCATGGAAGAAAGTTCGTTATGTCTGCGGGTATGACGACGACGGGAATCCTCGGTACTGCACGAAAAGGGTAACCACCAGGGCCAAGGACGTCTTTTACGAGAAACGGTACCGGGCCCAACAGGCCACGTTGATGATGGGGCTTTCAGTCTACAGACTGGACCGCAACGGGCATGTGGAAAAGGTGACCCATGTCTTTGAAGTGGCCAGTCGCCCGGCCTTTATCGTCAACGGGGAATTCTCCAAACGGCTTGAGTTGACCACGGCCAGAAAGGTTGCCGGGAAGATCAAGACCCTGAGCACGGATGAAGGGGGATTCATGTCAGGCCTGTCCTCCTTCATGGGCTCCATGGGGTTGGGGGGACAAAAAGAGGCCAAGGCCGATTTGGACGCATGCACCACGGTGGATGTGTGCACCATGCCCGTGGATCTGGAATCCCAGGTGGAGATGTGTGGTGAGATCGGGGCACGCCTCCAGAACCTGATCGCCCCCCACCGGGAAGATCTGCCCGTGACCGTTGCCGGATTGGACAAGAAGACCAAGACGCTCATTTCCGCGGAAGCCTATATGGGAAATGTCAAATATATCGCTCGGGCAAAGCTTGCCCAGGGGTATGACGACATTGCCGTGGATTTTTATGATGTGGATTTTGTGGCAGCGGCCAAGGCGGTCATCGCCCGGACCCATCGGGCCGACTACGAGGAATCGATACAAGGGGAGGACGCGGGATCGGTCGAGCCCTATGTGCCTCTTGATGGGGACGAATTGGTCGGAGAGGCCAACGATTATCTCGAAGACCACGTCAAGGACCTCTACAACATGGCCCTTTCCCTGGAGGCCCTGGGGGATTTTGAACGGGCCCTGGAGGTCTACCGGTTCGCCTTTGACCGTTACGAGAGCGAGGACCAGAACTATGCCGACGGACTGGGCCGTTGTCTGCTGGCCCTGGATATGGCCGATCGGCTGACCGAGGAAGAGATGGCCAAGATACAGGCCAGGGAAAAGGCCTCCTTCTGAGGTTATATCCTATACAGTATATCCTCTATCCCTGAAAATCATCCGAGGTACCCATGCGACACTCTCTGAATCTATTTGTCCTTGTCGTCCTGTTCTCTCTCGTAGCCGGCCCCGCCCTTGCCCTGGTCACCGAAGGGGTCGAGGTCGAGTGCTCCTGCTCCAGCCGGTTCAAGGCCAAGAAAAAAGTCAAGAAACTTGCGGGGCAGGAAGCGGTTCGTTCCTATGTGCTCCGGGCCAATCCCGGAATCGACAAAAAGAGTCTGGACGCCATCGCCTCCAGCCATGCCGCCTTTGTCAAGGGCAAGACCCAGCAGGGGTTTTCCTTTTCCGGCGGCAAGGGGACCGGAACCTACAAGGTGACCCTGGATGATGCGGCCATCAACCGGCGTCTGGAGGAAATGGGTGTGGGCGTGCAGTCCGGTCAGAATGCCAAGGTGGTCTTCGTGATCATGGAAGAACCCCCGACCAAGGCGAGCATGGATCTCATCCTGGACCCCGAGGCGTCCGACGGGGTCAAGAAGCTCAGAGGGCTCGGGCCGTTCGTGACCTTTTATCCGGATTTCCAGCGGGCCATCCGGGACGAGATCACCCGCAAGGCCAACCAGGAGGGGCTCAAACTCCAATGGTTGGCCCAGACACCGGGGATGGGCAGATACAAGCAGGCCCAGGACGATCCCCTGCTCGGGGTGCATTTTGATTTCGACCGGGAGGATTTCATCATCGATCAGCAGCTCATGCAGGGGGTGCGGGACCGGTTTGCCGCGGAAAACGGCATTGTCTACCGGTACCGTATCGATTCTTTGTACTTTGATCAGGTCAAACGGGTCTTGAAGGCCAAGCTGTCCATCTCCCTCCTGGATCTGACGACCAACGAGGTCAAGTCCGTGGGCGCCCAGGAGTATGCGACCACACTGACGCAAAAGGTCCCGTCCATCGCCCTGCGTGACGGATTGGCCGATGTGGCCGGCCGGGCGGCATCTCTCTTGATGAACGATGCCAAAAAGGAAGGCCGCCGCATGGCCTCCATGGCCCTGCAGCGCCAGAAGCGGGGAGCGGCCCAGCCGGGTAAGGTCAGTGTGAAACTGGCCTCAAAGAGAACCCTGTACAGGCTCAAGAAACAGCTCGAGTCGAGCGTGGCTGGCGCAAGCATGGAGGGCAACGTTCTCGTCCTTGATCTGCCCCCCGGAACCTCGCCCGATGATTTTGTGTTCATGGATCTCTATGACGCCCTCGAGGGCCTCGGACTAAATATTCCCGAAGACAATGTGCGCATAAGCGGCAATCAGGCCTATATCGAACAATAAATGCCGAACAACGAGGCCACCCGGTTCCTCTGGACCGGGTGGCCTTTTCCTTTGCGAGCGGAAGATGAAGGGCATGGGATTGTTCGCGGTTGTAGGGGCGGGCCCCCGTGTGCGCCCACAGCTCAACAGATAAACAGCATATATGGGATCGCCATGACCTGTTTCACCCAGAAGATAGTCCCTTTTGGAGACCTCCACGCGCTCCGCTTAGACCGTGCCGGCAAGCGCATGGTCTTCACCAATGGGTGCTTTGACATCCTGCATCCCGGACATGTGGACTACCTGGCCCGGGCCAGGGAACTCGGGGAGTTTCTCGTGGTCGGACTGAACAGCGACGGCTCGGTGCGCAGGATCAAGGGGGACAAACGGCCCGTGAATCAGGAGATGGACCGGGCCACGGTCCTCGCTGCGCTGGCCTGCGTGGACCATGTGGTTATTTTTAACGAGGATACTCCCTACCGATTGATCCAGGCGGTCATGCCCGATGTTCTGGTCAAGGGGGGAGACTGGTCCGTGGAGACGATCGTGGGGCGGGAGATTGTCGAGGGAAAAAACGGCCTGGTTCTCAGCATTCCTTTGCTGCCCGGATATTCCACGACCGGGATCATCGAACGGATCTGCCGCACCCAAAGGTGTTTTCCGGACGCGGAAGATCCGGACAGGGGGTAACCACATGTTCTCCAAGGGATGTCCCCGCCATGTCTACTCGTTGCATTTTCTCCTCGCCCTGCTCACCAAGCAGGGCGAGCTGCGCATGGACCAGGCCGAGTTCGTGGTCCGTAAGGCGCGGGACAACGGCATAGATGTGAACGATCCCAAGGGGATCGATTTTTTGGTCCGGCTGGGATTGAACCGGGCAACCCCCGGCACACCCTCCATGGGCCGACGGCTGGATGAGGAGAATATTCTGCGGTCCGTTGCTGCCGAGACGGGCCTGGAATTCAAGAGGATCGATCCCCTTGAGGTCGATCTGGAAGTGAGTACCGGACTGGTTTCCGGGAGCTTTGCCCGCCGGAATCTGCTCGTGCCCCTGCGTATCGAGGACGGGACCTTGTTCCTTGTCGTGCACAATCCCTTCCGTCCCGAACTGTGGGAAGACGTCGGCCGGGTGACCACACTGCCCTACAGAGTATTTCTGGCAACCAGGGACCAGGTCGGCAGGTTGATCGACGATGTCTACCAATTCCGGCTCTCGGTCCGGGCCGCGGAGCAAGAGATCGAGGGACAAGCGGGCCTGAACGATCAAGAATCCAGAGTGGATATCTCCGGGCGTCCCGATCCCGCGTCACGGCGTCATTTGGTCAAGGCCGTCGACTATCTCCTGTCCACCGCCCTGCGTGAGCGGGCCAGCGATATACATTTCGAGCCGAAACGGGACCATTGTTTGGTCCGGTTCCGGATCGACGGCATTCTCCATCCGATCCACCGTTTGCCCGTGAGTGTCCACCAGGCCATGCTCAACCGGCTCAAGGGGATGAGTCGATTGGATATCTCTGAAAAACGGCGTCCCCAGGACGGACGGGTCCAGCTCATGCTTGAGGGGATACCCACGGATGTCAGGGTTTCGACCATTCCCGTGGCCTTTGGTGAGAAGATGGTCCTGCGTCTGCTCGCCGGGGAGACCATTCTCAAACCCCTCGATGCCTTGGGCATGGGGACGGAACAGCTCTTGGCATACCGCTCCCTGATCGGTAAGACCCATGGGTTGATCCTGGTCACCGGACCCACCGGGAGCGGGAAGTCGACCACGCTCTATTCGACGCTCAAGTCCATGGCCCACTCCGGTGTCAATGTGGTGACTATTGAAGATCCCATTGAAATGATCGTCGAGGACTTCAACCAGATCGGTATCCAGGACAGGATCGGGGTGGGGTTTGGCTCCATGCTCCGCCATATTCTTCGCCAGGACCCCGATATTGTCATGGTTGGAGAGATGCGTGATCTGGAGACCGCAGAAGAGGCCATCCAGGCCGCCCTGACAGGACACCTGGTTTTTTCGACCCTCCATACGAACGACGCCGCTTCATCCCTGACACGCCTCAGGGATCTGGGTATCGAACCCTATCTGCTGAACGCTTCGGTCCTTGGGATCGTGGCCCAACGGTTGGTCCGGACCATCTGTCCCCATTGCAAGACTTCCATGCATCCCCGTGGGGAGGATCTGGCTGTCTGGGGGCTAGGAGACCTCTTCGCTCCCGAGGACACCCTCTACCGGGGGGTGGGGTGCGAATACTGTCGGAATACCGGCTACCAGGGACGTGAAGGGTTGTTTGAGGTCGTCCCTTTTGGCACCGGTCCGGACAAAAAAATCGATGCGAGCGTGGATCTGGATGGATTGCGCGGATTGATCCGTTCCAAGGGTATCAAGGGGATTTTTCAGGATGGGATGGAAAAGGTCAGGGCCGGAAAAACGACCATTGAGGAGGTCCTGCGGGTAGCCGGGGAGACCCAGATGAAAATATGACCAGATGCCGTAAACCGCGCTGGGCCGGGACGGAGGATCCCCCACCCCGGGGCCGGGAGAGGATGCCGGAAATGCGGCCATCCTCCCTGTGAACAAAAAAAATCCCGGACCAAATCCGGGATTTTTGGTTGGTACGGATGGATTGTCCAATGGGTCGGCCTGCCGTTGCCCATCAATACACAGGCAGGGATGTCTTGACCGTGGGGGTGAACAGGGATGTTCGTCCCCTTTTGTCGTTATGGGTCAAGAGGATATCGGTGTCCGACGTCCTGGTCAGCCTGAGAGGTCCCATGGCAAGTACCCTGTTCGAGCCTGCCTCCACGATCCGAATATGGAAGAGAACCTGGTCGTTAACGACTGTATATGTACCCGTGACCAATAGGGTTCCTGTGGCGGTTGTCTTGTACAGCGAGTCCGGATCGCGGGTCAGTCCCATTTCCCCCAGACCGGGCTCCATGACGATGGCATCGGACCTGCGGATTTCCTTGACGCTGTACCCATGCCGGACGAGCCACATGCTCAGGTCCTCGGCCACGCACCGGGCCAGGGGAGAGGTCTGGTCCAGATTGTCCAGATTGGCCGGTGTGGTCACGACAAACTCGGAGCGGCCAAGATCGTTGCCCCGGCGGGCGGCACGGGTGCGTAGCTGGTGGACGAGATCCTGGCCCAGGCTTTCGACCGGATGCCGGTCCGGGGATGCCCAGGAGGAAGGGGCCATGAGAAGGAGAAGCATGAATAGGGCCAATGGGGCGGAGCAGGGCTTATTGGGCATGGTCGGGGTGCCTCCTGGTTGTGATCATCGCGGTGAGAACATTGATTTCCCGGGAGCAGCGGGACTTGAAGGCGGGGTCCGAGGACGCGTCCCTTGCCATGGCGAACCGTTGGCGGGCCAATTCGAGACGTCCCCGCCCCATGTAGTGTTTGCCAAGATAATAATTGTACAATTCCTGCTCGTGGAATGGGACGCCACATGGCTTGGAGGATTTGGCACATCCTCCCCCGCTCAGACAGAGAGCGGCCAAGAGCAGTGTTGTAAGAACAGGTGGTAGAACGCGCATCGGGGGCCTCCTGGGCCGGTTCGGCCGGTGTTAGGGGGCAAGGGGGGATCGGATGGGAATGGGCGTGGGCGAAAGCCGCGACGGACCGGCGGCGAGCAGGGACCGGATAAAGGGGGTGAGGCCCATGGTCTCTTTTCCCCCCGCAAGTATGGTTCCCGTGCGTGTCCTGACCACCTGCCCGGAGAGGGTGAGGGTGGATGCGTCACGGTGATACGTCCCGACAATGCGGTGTGACGGCAGGACCCCTTGTACTCCGCCTGGCTCCAGGGAAGATTTTTCTAAGGCCAGGAACCCTCGCTTGGCGCATTCGTTCTGGAGCTGGACGGTGATGAACCGGCCCAGGGAGGATGGCGGGACGGATGGATCCAGGGGGACAAACGGCGAAACCATGACGACCGTTCCCGTTGTTTTGTCCTTGGGTGACCCGCCAAACCCCGACAGAAGTTGGTCCGCGAGACCATTGATTTTGAGGGTGAATTCCCGGACATCCTCCAGGGAGAGATCGGGCAGCCGCAAGAGATCCCCGGACCCCACCCACACGAGTCCACCCTGGTCATCCGGAATGAAATACCCGGCATACATCCCCTGGAGACGATGGATATCCACGTCTTGACCGTTCACGCTCCCTTGCTGGGCCGGCAAAACCCGCATCGGGGCGGCCATGAGCGGACCACGCTGCCGTTGTGGTGCGGGAGCTGTGGAGGTGGCGGTCTGGTGCGTGCACCCGGTCACCAGAAAGATGGTGAGGGCAAGACAGAGCATCGCGCCCCGCGTATCCGTGGGCCCCTCTGTTATGGATCGGAATGGAGAAGTCATACTAGATATATCGGCCAGAGAGGAGAAATCTTGAGGGGACTGTTGTCGTGGGTTCGGCAGGACAAAAAACAGCGGAATAACGGTGGGAATGGGAGCTTGTCCCGTTCAGGAAGGCTGGTCGGCGATCAGCTGCTTGAGGGCCGCAAAGCTTTGGGCGAGATCGGCCTGTTCGGCGACGGCTTGTTGGAGGAAGGCTCGGATCGGCTGGATCATGGACAGGGCCGCGTCAATTTCCGGGTTGCTCCCCTTGGCATAGGCCCCGATGTTCACCATGTCCTCGACCTTGTTGTAGGTGGCCAGGTGCCGGATGATGTGCTGGCCGGTGGTAATGACATCCTGGGGGGTGACATCGGATCTGAGGCGGCTGACGCTCTTGAGGATGTCGATGCAGGGATAGTGCCCCTGGTCGGCCAATTCACGGGTGAGAACGATGTGTCCGTCCAGGATGGATCGCACCGCGTCGGCAATGGGCTCGTTGAAGTCGTCCCCTTCGACCAGGACGGTGTAGATGCCGGTGATGGACCCGTGTTTGTTTTTGCCCGCCCGTTCGAGGAGTTTGGGCAGATGGGAAAAAACCGTGGGCGTGTATCCCCGTGTTGTCGGGGGCTCTCCGGCGGCCAGGCCGACCTCTCGAGCGGCCATGGCAAACCGGGTTACCGAATCCATCATCAGGATGACGTCTTTGCCCTGGTCCCGAAAAAATTCGGCCATGGCCGTGGCCGCGTAGGCCGCGCGCATGCGAACGAGGGGGCCCTGGTCCGATGTGGCCACGACCAGAACCGATCTGGCCATGCCCTCGGGACCGAGGTCCTTTTCAATGAATTCAAGAACCTCGCGACCGCGTTCGCCGATCAGTGCGATAACATTGACGTCCGCCTCGGTGTACCGGGCGACCATGCCCATGAGGGTGCTTTTCCCGACGCCCGAACCGGCCATGATCCCCACCCGCTGTCCCTTGCCCAGGGTCAACAGGGAATTGATGGCCCGGACACCCACGTCCAAGGGATCGGTGATCCGGGGGCGCTCCAGGGGGTTGGGCGCGGTGGTGTATAAAGGGTTGAACCGGGCCGGGGAGATGGTCGTTGATCTGTCCAGCGGGATCCCAAAGGCGTCCAGGGCGTGTCCGAGATACCGGTTGCCTACGGGAAACAGGGGAGGGGTGGCAGCGTTACGGATAAGACTGCCCGGTTTGATCCCGCGCATGTCGTCATAGGGCATGAACAGGACCGATCCCTCCCGGAAGCCGACAACCTCGGCGTTGATGCACTCGGTGGAGTGTCCGTCCGGCAGGAGCTGGCAGATGGAACCCAGGGGGGCCTTTATGCCCTGCCCCTCGGCCACCAAACCGACCACCTTGTTGACCTTGCCATAGGACTGGACCGGGGTCAGGTCACTGAGAAGATGGTATCCTGCCTTGGCGGAGAGGGTCATTGGTCGTCCTCCAATGCGATCTGGTCGATGATCTCCTTGACCAGGTCATGGCGCGATCCAATGGAATTGTCGACCATGCCGTAGCTGCTTTCCACCTTGATGCCTCCCCGGTGCAGCGAAACGCATTCCTTGACGATCCATTTGGAAAGATCGGGCCGGTTTGCCTGGGCCCGTGCGAGAAGGTCCTCGAGCAGGTGTTTGTCCTGGGCGGCACAGGAGAGGGTGATACACTCCCGGCTGTCGATCCGGTCCAGGGCCTCGTCGAGCAGGTGTTCCAGGACCGTTCCCCGGTTGTCGGCCAGTTCCGTGGCCAGGATTTTTTCCAGGGCCGTCTTGAGCACGAGAACGATTTCCTCGCGGCGGGAGGTCCAGAGTGACGCTTTTTCCGCATCGAAGCTCTCGACCACTGAGGCCAGGGTCTTGGAGAGATCCTGGCGGGTTGCCTCGATCTCCTTGTTGGCCTGGGCCATTCCCTGGTCATATCCTTCGGAAAAGGCCTGCTTTTTGACGTCCTCGGCCTCGTTCATGGCCCCGGCGATGATTTCCCGGGCCGCGTCCGTGGCTTTTTGCTTAACCCGTTCGATATACTCGGCCTCCTTTTCGGGGGAAAACACGGGGGACTGCAAAGGGGCCATCGGATCGACCCCTTTGGCATTGAGTCCCATGAAAATGCGACCCACCTTGAAACTCTTGTCGTTGTTAGACAAGGACATCTCCTCCTCCCTTGCCCGCGACCACGATCCTGCCTTCGGCCTCCAACCGTCGGATGGTCTTGACGATGCTCTGCTGGGCCGATTCAACATCCGAGAGCTTGACCGGGCCCATGATCTCCAGGTCTTCCTGGATCATGGTCGCGGCCCGTTCGGACATATTGCTGAAGAACTTGGTCTTGAGTTCTTCGGACGCTGTTTTCAGGGAAAGGCCGAGCTCGTCGTTGCTGATCTCCTTGAGCACTTCCCGGATGGCACGGTTGTCCAGCGAGGTCGAGTCTTCGAAAACGAACATGAGCTGCCTGATATCGTCGGCCAGGTTCGAGGATTCCTCTTCGATCTCGGTCAGGATCTCTTCTTCGGTGCTGTGGTCGATGGCGTTGAGTATTTCAGCAACCGCGTGGACACCACCGACATGTTTGCCTTCCTTGCCGCCGATGGCGATGAGCTGGTTCTGGAGGACCTTGTCCACTTCCATGAGCATGTCTTCGGGCACGGCCTCGAGTTTGGCCAGGCGCATCATCACTTCCGAGCGGACCCCGGTAGAAAGATTCTGCATCAATTCCGCCGCATTGTCCGAGGGGAGGTGCCCGGCGATTAGGGCCAGGGTCTGGGGGTGCTCGTTGCGCAGTATCTGTGAGAGGATCTTCGGGCTGACGGTGCGTAATTCCTTGAAAGGGGTCCGTCCCAGGTCGAGATCAAGGGAATCCAGGACATATTTGGCCGTATCCGCGTCCAGGTTTTCGGTGATCATCTTTTTGACCTGTTTGGGGCCGGCCACGAGCATGTCTTTCTGGACGATCATGGTTTCGTTGAATTCCTTGAGGACTTCCTGGGCCATCTCCTTGGAAATGGTGTCCATCTCGACCATGGCCTTGGAGATGGCCGTGATCTCTTCGCGTTCGAGATGCTTGAAGATCGTTGCCGCGAGTTTTTTGCCAAGCGCCAGAAGCAGGATGGCCGCCTTTTGGGTGCCGTTCAAGGAAGCGGTGTTGTTCGGAGCCGCCACGGATCAACCTCCCTTTGTAATCCATTTCTTGATGACCAGTACGGCCTGTTCCATGTTTTCGTCCACCAATTGTGATGCATAGGCCTTGGCGTCGTGGATCTTTGTCTGGTCTTCGATGTCCTGCATGACCTCGTCATCGATCCCATCGGCAAGGGCCATCCGTTCTTCCGATTCCGGCAATTCGTTTGCGGGCTGCAACTCTTCTCCGGAAACCCTGGGCTTTATGATCGTCATGATCACGGGGCGGACGATCAAGAGGAGGAAGAGGAGGACCAGGAGACCGTTGAGCAGGGGCTTGCCGATCATCTTGAAGTAGGTGGAGACCGTGTCGCTGATGGTCGGCAGGGGCTCGGCCTTGGGTTTGCCAAAGGAGATATTGGAAACCTCGATGGTGTCCGACCGAGTGGTGTCGAAGCCGACGGCCTTTTCCACGAGACTGCGGATCCGTTCCATCTGGGCCGGGGGCAACGGCGCGTAATCAAACACGCCCTGGTCGTTCTTGGTGTAGATCCCGTCCACGATGACGGCCACACTCAAGCGGTCTATCTCTCCTAACGACGAGACGGTGTGCTTGTCCACTTTGTTGATCTCATAGTTCGTGGTCGATGTGGTCCGTGTCGACGACTGGGAGGATCCCGCGGTCCCATCGTCCGTCGCCTGATATTCGGCTTCGGGGACCCCTTGTTCGGCCCTGGAGGTGCCCCGGGACTCCTCTTCGCTGCGCTGTTCGCTGCGGACCACCGAACTGGCCGGATCGTAGATCTCTTCATGGGTATTGGTCCGGCTGAAGTCGAGATCCGCCGATACCTTGGCGATGACCCGGCCCGGTCCGACGATGGGCACGAGCATCTGCTCGATGCGCCGTTCCAGGTTGCGCTGCAGGGTTTGCTGGTACTCGAATTGGGTACTGGTCAGTCCTATCCCCTCTTCGGAATTGGGTTCGTACAGGACCCGTCCCTTGGTTGTGGACACGGTGATATGTTCGTCGGTCATGCCCTCGACACCCGTTGTCACCAGATTGACGATACTTTGGATCTGCTGTCTGGAAAGGGCGTTGGATGATTTGAGCTTGAGGACCACCGACGCGGAGGTCGGTGCCTGCTCTTCGATGAACAGGCTTTTGTCCGGGATGACCAGGTGGACCCTGGCCGAATTGACGTCCGGATATTCGGTGATGGTCCGGGCCAATTCTCCCTGGAGGGCGCGCTGGTAGTTGATATGCTGGATGAAATCGGTCTGCCCGATCTGGGTTGTATCAAAGAGTTCGAACCCGACCCCCTGGCCGTGCAGGGCACCGGCCCCGGCAAGGGCGAGGCGGAGATTGTAGACCTGGCTTTCTGGTACAAGGACGGTCGATCCGTTGGCCCCGAGCTTGTAGTCCACCTTTTCTTTTTCCAGGAAGGCGACGACCCGTGAGGCGTCTTCCTGGTACAGATTGGAATAGAGGACCTTGTAGTTGGTCTGGTTGAACCAAAAGAGCAGCAGAAAAAAGACCACGAGAACGCTGACACAGAGTCCGATGACCAGGATCCGTTGGGCAAGGGATCGTGCCGACCAAAACGAGGTGATCGTGGAGAATGTCTTTTGTGCGAAAGGAGGCATAGTCATGAATCCGGTTGAAGAGGTTTGGGGACGGATTTTTCAAGGGGGCTAGAACAAACTAGAACTGCATTTTCATGAGTTCCTTATACCCCTCGAGAACCTTGTTCCGGACGGCCGAGGTCATGCGCATGGCCATGCCGGCCTTTTGCAGGGAGATCATCAGCTCGTGGACGTTCTGTTTTTCCCCGGAGGCAAAGGATTTGATCATGGTGTCCTTGTCCCCCTGCAGCTCGTTGACCTTGTCCAGGGAGTCCTTGATGGTATTGGCAAAGGACTGTTCATTTCCCGTGCCGGCCAAGGGATTCTGGACCTTGCCGGTCGCCTGGGTTCCATTGGTCAGAGGATTGGTGTAGGCCTTGAGGGCCATTGGATTGATACCCATGGACGTTCTCCTTTACTTGCCCAGTTCGAGGGCCTTGTTGAACATGGTCTTGGTCGTGGAGATCGAATTCGCGCAGGCCTCGTAGGTGCGCATAATGGTCATCATGGAGGCCATTTCCTGGACCACGTTGATGTCCGGATAGTTGACGTATCCGTCCTCTCCAGCATCCGGGTGACCGGGATCGTAAACCCTTTTGAAGGGCCGGGGATCGCTCTGGATGGAGTCCACGGCCACGCCCCGCAGTTCACGGTTCAGGGCGTTTTCCATCTGCTTGTCAAAGGAGGGTTCGGCCGGGACCGCCTTGAAGGAGACCTGCTGGCGACGGTAGGGAAGGCCGTCAGGGCCCTTGGTGGTCTTGGCGTTGGCCAGATTCATGGACACCACGTTGAGGTGTGTCCGTTCGGCACTGAGCCCGGATGCTCCGATATCGATGGCGGTCATGAAATCCATTACTTGCTCGCCTCCTGGATGGTTGTTCTAAGTCCTTCGAATCCCTTCTTGAGTGTCGTGGCCATGGCGTTGTACAGCAAGGTGTTCTTGGCCATGACGGACATCTCCTTGTCCAGGTCGACGCTGTCCTTGCCCTGGACGATCTGGTCCGCCGTATCCTTGTGGAAGGTTCCCTCGCATTTGTCCGGATCGAAGGTGTTCGGGATGTGTCCCGGTGATGTCTTGGCCATGCGCCCCCGCCTTCCGAGCTCCAGGGCATCCTGGAGTTCCGTCTCGAATTCGATGCGCCGTTCCCTGTAACCGGGTGTGTCGATGTTGGCGATATTCGAGGCGACGAGATTTTGACGTTGTAGCCGCAGATCGAGGACCTTTTCCGTCAGGTTCATGTGGGTGGCAAAAAGTGACTTCATGGCTTTTTCCTGTAACTTATTTATATTACTAAAAATTTTTATTTGGACCCTGTTCGGTGCCGGGGTCGATGTCCCGGCGTACCCAGCAGAGAAGCAACCTTCGTTCCAGAATGCCGAAAAAACGGATATTGTTTGTAGATATTTGATATATAAGTTAAAAAAAGTTGGGGGATGGTTGGTCCGACGGGAAAAAACTCGTTGGCATAATGTATGCTTTAAAATCGGCAGCGTACACATTCGGATGGGCACCTGCGGTGCATGCCGGTGTCGCAACAATGCACAGGATGCGGCGTAGAGGCCGCAGCGGTTTTAGAGGCCGGTCAGGGCTGTGTCCGACCGGTAGGTAATTGGGCCAAAGGGATACATGCAATCAGGAGGAGACAACAATGGCGAGCCATCTGGACTACGAAATCAACAAGGAACTTGGGGAATGTTATCTGTTCATGGGCGAACTGGATAAGGCCAGGGATTATTACGAGAAGGCGGCTGAAAACAATGATGTCCACCCCGATCCCTATCTCGGGCTGGCAACCATTGCCGTGCAGCAGGGAGAACTCTCCTCGGCCATGGAGATGTACAAGAAGGCCGCGGCGATAGAACCCGGGGACAAGGCCCTGGCCGGGATGGGACTCATAGAGATGGAGACGGGGGACAAGGACCGGGCCTTTGACCTCTTTGCCCAGTCCCTGGAAAAGAACCCCGAAAACATGATCGCCGTTTTCGGACTGGTCCAGCTCGGTCATACGCATGGGCGGTTGCAGGATGTGGTTCCGTTCCTCGGGGCATACCTTTCCCTCGATCCGAACAAGCACGAGGTCAGGTATTCCTTGGCCGGATGTCTTCTGGCCATCGGCAACCGGGATGGGGCCAGAACGGAGCTCGAAACCATCCTCGGGGCCGAACCCGGCCACAAGGATGCGCGGGACATGCTCGACCAGCTCGAGGGTGACGCATAGGAACGGATACGCCCCACGGACTATCGATCCGAATGACAATCCCGCCCCGTGGCCATACGGGGCGGGATTGTCGTTTTTGGCCCGGCTTGCATCTTGGCGGTGATTCTGGCACAGACGCGCATGATCAGTGGTCCTGTCCCGAATTTGAGCCGTGTGGGCGGGATCTCTTACATTTCTTCAATCCGCAATTCTGATTCTTGGAAGATGCACCTGGATAGTTACACAATATCTTTGACCGACAAGCGAGGAATATATGGAATTTTTACCCGTCAAGCGGGCCCTTCTCAGTGTCACGGACAAATCCGGGCTTACGGAGCTGGCCCGTTTTCTGGTTGATAACGGTGTCCAACTGGTTTCCACGGGGGGGACGAGGAGGATGCTCCTGGATGAAGGGTTGCCTGTCACTGCGGTCAGCGAGGTGACCGGATTCCCAGAAATTCTGGGAGGCAGGGTCAAGACCCTGCATCCCCATATCCACGCCGGGGTTCTGGCCGACAAGGACAACCCGGACCATCTGTCCACGCTTGGGGAGAAAAAGATCGCCCCCTTCGATCTGATCTGCGTCAATCTATATGATTTTGCCAAGGCGGTTTCCAATGCCATGGACCCCAAATCCGCTGTGGAACAGATTGACATTGGTGGACCGACCCTGCTCCGGGCCGGGGCCAAGAATTTCCATTCCATGACCGTGTTGCCCGATACTGCCGACTATACCCCCTTCAGGGACGAGCTTGCCTCTAACGGGATGCGGGTTTCCCTCGGTTTCAGGCAGGCCATGGCCGTGAAGACCTTCAAGATGATTTCCGAGTACGACCGGATGATCTCGGAATACCTTGGGAGGAACGAGCCATAGCGACCAAGCTCAAGGGGAATCTGACCGGGCTCAAACCCAATCAGATAAAGAGGCTGTCCCGGCTATACAACCGGCGTTTTCCGGCCCATGGTGGCTATTCCCTGGAACAGGCCCGGGAATTGGCCCTCTTGAGCGAGGATGTTTCCCGGCAGATCGGACTGGTCATCGATCGCAGGGGACGGCCGGTCATGGTCGTTATCGGGGAGCGTGACCGGATCCTCATCCCCGAACTCTCCGGCTTCCGGACCAGTTCCGGAAGACTCCGGGGGGTCCGGTTTCTGCTTACCCGGTTTGCGGAGACGGCCGTCACCCAGGAAGACCTGATGGACATGGTCTTTCTTCGGCTGGACTCCTTTTCCGTCCTTTCCGTAGACCAGGGAATGCCCCGTCGGTTGTATTGGGCCCACTTGCTCCCGCCCGGCGCGGGTGGGACCCCGTATATGGTCCACCCCCCCCTGTCCTGGGACCGGGTGGACGTGGATTTTACCGCACAGGCGGAATCCCTGGAAGAGGAACTCGCCCGCACCGGCCAGCAGATCGACACCTCGGCCAGGGAGGGCACGGCCCTTCTGGTCAGCGTGGGGACGGATGCCAGGAAGGACCAGGACGCACGGCTCGATGAACTCGCGGATCTGGCCCACACGGCCGGGCTCGAGGTGGCCGGCCGGATCGTGCAGCGGGTCGGCAGGGTCAATCCCAAACACATCCTTGGCAAGGGCAAATTGGCAGAGCTCGAGGTCCGTGCCCTGCAGAACAATGTTTCCGTACTCGTTTTCGAGGACGAACTCAGTCCCACCCAGATGCGCAACCTCTCCCGGTTGAGCGAACGCAAGGTCCTGGACCGGACCCAGCTCATTCTGGACATCTTTGCCCAGCATGCCGTGACCAAGGCAGGGAAACTCCAGGTGGAGCTGGCCCAGCTCAAATACACCCTCCCCAGGCTCGTGGGCAGGAGCAGGGCCATGAGCCGTCTTGCCGGGGGGATCGGCGGCCGCGGACCGGGGGAAACCAAGCTTGAACTCGACCGGCGCAAGATCAGGGACCGCATCTCCCTGCTCAGGGGAGAGCTCAAGCGGCTGCGCAAACACCGGCATGCGACCCGCTCCAACCGGGCCCGGGCCGGAGTGCCCATCGTCGCCCTGGTGGGGTACACCAATGCGGGCAAGTCCACCCTTTTGAATACGTTGACCCACAGCGGGGTTCTGGCCGAGAACAAGCTCTTTGCCACCCTTGATCCGACCAGCAGACGGCTCAGATTTCCCCAAGACCGGGAGATCATCCTCACAGACACGGTCGGATTTATCCGGAAGCTCCCCGAGGATCTCAAGGAGGCCTTCATGGCCACCCTCGAGGAACTGGAAGTGGCCGATTTGTTGATCCAGGTGGCCGACGCGGGCCATCCCGGAGTCGAGACACAGGTCGCGGCCGTGGAAACCATACTCACGGAACTGGGGGTCCACGAGATCCCCAGAATCCTGGTGATGAACAAGGAGGATCTCCTCGATGGACCGGCAAGGGAGCGCGTTGCAAATCTTTTTCCCGGGGGGATTTTTGTATCGGCCAAGCACCGGCCCTCGCTCGCCCCTCTTGTCAGGGCGGTCCTCGCCCGGCTCCCATAAAAAAAAGCCCGCTGCAGCGGGCTTTTTTTTATGGGAGCAGAATGGGCGATGGGTTCAGATCATTGTTTTTTCTTTTTCCAGGAATGTTCTTCCCCGGCCCTGAGACGCTCGATGTTCTCCCGGTGTTTCCAAAAGACCAGGGCCATGAGTGCGATGGCGAGGGGAATGAAGGGGACATTCCCGCCAAAAAGGAGAAAGAGGGGCAGGACCGTGGCCAGGGTCAGGGACCCCATGGATACGTAGCCGCTGACAATGGTCACCACGGCAAAGACGAGTACGGACCAGAAAACCGTGCCCGGTCCCAGAGCCAGAAATACTCCCAGAGTGGTGGCCACACCCTTGCCACCCTTCCAGCCCAGGAACACCGAGTACATGTGTCCGAGGACGGCGGCCAGGCCTGTAAGGGTCAGAAAGACGGCCGAATCGGTGAAGCTGGTGGCCAGGATGACCGGGAACCATCCTTTGAGGAGGTCCAGGAGCAGGGTCAACAACCCGTACCCCAGGCCGCAGGTCCGGGCGATATTGGTCGCACCTATACTTTTGCTCCCCTGGGCCAGGGGATCTATTTTGCAAAAGGCCTTGGCGATGAGCAGGCCAAAGGGGATCGCTCCAAGGAGATAGCTGAGTCCCAGCCAGAATACTGTTACCATGATCGTCTCCATGCTGTTGTTGGGGATGGAAGGGGAGGATTCGGGTCGTGCAACACCCGATCGTGATCGGCGTGCTCATTTCTAAAACAAGAGGGTCGTGAGCGCAACCATGTGCCGTGTGCCACCACTGCCGGACTCATTCCTCCCTGGCCTCGGCGATGCGCAGTTCGTTGTTCAATGGATCGATTTTTCCCATACGTATGGAATATCTCTTGCCCACGGCCACGGTGTCCCCGAAGAGAGGTCGGGGGGCCTTGAGAAAGAGCTGCTCACCCGAAAGGGCCACGGTGACCAGTTTGTTTGTCACCTCCACAATTTTTCCCGTCCAGCGTCCCTCTTTGGCCTGTTGTTTAAAGAAGAGGTATTTCCAGTATCTGGGGCGGAAGCGCTGGATTTTGCCCACGGCCTGGGCCCGGGCGCTCAGATAGGGGAGGACCGCCCCTATGGACTCCTTGGTCCATCGGGGCGTCTGGGAGGATACCCGGGAAAGGACCTGGGCCGAGTTGATGAAGTCCGCGTACCGCCGCAGGGGAGAGGTGATCGGTGCGTACCCCGTGACCGCCAGCGTGGCGTGGGGTTTGGGATCGGTCTCCATGATCGAGGGCCCCATGCATTTGATGAGTCTGAAGATGTCACAGGGGTCGGACCAGATGCCCGGGCTGTCCTTGGGCAGTGTGATGTTCTGGGTCCTGAAGATCAGGGGGACCCCCTGTGCCGTGGCCCATTCAGCGATAACGGTGTTTGCCAGGATCATGAACTCGCTGACCAGGACATGGGCGGGGGATTCTTCTCCGCCGGTGTCCAGGAAGACCTCCACCCCTTCTTGGTGGTGGGCCAGGGTGATCCTGGGGTCGGATTGCTGCATGACCACGGCACCCTTCTCGATCCGCCTGGAGCGCAGGGTTTGGGCAAGCTCTTCAGCGGCGCGGAGCATGGGGTCCGGGGTCTTTGAAGCCAGATTGTCCCGTACCCATCCATAGGTCAGATTGTGTTCCAGGCGGACCCACCCATGTCTGGGGGTGGCTCCGAGAATCCGGCCCGTGCCGTCCACATCGATCCCCAGGATCAGGGCCGGTCTGTCCTTGCCCGCAAGGAGGCTGAAGAAATCGGTCCCGAGATCCTGGGGGAGCATGTTCGCCGTCCCCTCGGGCAGGTATATGGACGAAAACCGTTCCATGACGGCCTTGTCCAGAGGAGATCCGAATGCCCATCCCAGAGCGGGACAGGCCAGAACGAGTTCGAGGCGGTATCCCCGTGGGGTTTTTTCGACCACGAATCCGTCGTCGATATCCCGGGTGGAAGGGGAATCGATGCTCACCGCACGGGTGCATTCCACCTCTTGGGCCATGGACCGGACCCTGGTACGGAGATCGTCGATATCCGCGGCAAAGGGTGCGGACCAGGATTGGTCCTCCCAGGTATACCCGGCCTGGTCCAGAAGGTAATTGTAGTGCTCGGGAACGATCCCCCATGCCTGGGCGAGCAACAGGGCAAGGAAAGGAACATCCGGCAGTCCGGCGGTCATTTTTTTCCACAGCGGATCGGTCTCGTTTGTTGCACGCAGTGCGATGCGGTCCAAGAGCAAGGATTCGAGTTTGCCGGCCGTCTCCGGATCGGGAAAGGATGTCGGAACGGTCCCTTTGTGGCCGGCTTCCCACAACTCCTTGAAAAAGGGCTTTCCCGCATCGAGCAGGTGTTCACGTGCCTGAACACGGCGCATCTCCTCGGTCCTTTTTTTTACCATCTCCTGCGTATAGATCTCGAAGTGCGGTGGGGAGAACTTGAAGTGCGTCCTGGCCTCGAGGAGCGTGCGTCCCAGGGCGGCCGATCGGTCCGCATCGGGGGATTCCCAGAGCAGTCCAGCCAGCCATCCCAGGGAGGCCTTGGAGATTTCGCCCTGGGCCAGCTCCCATAGTTCCAAGGGATCGATGTCCCGGCCCAAGGTTTCGCGCTGGACATTCAAGGTCTTGAGGGTGTGCAGGACCTCGGATCTGCTCGATGTCTCGGGGAGACCGGGACCGATCCACGGGAGGATTCTGGCCAGAGGGAGTTTCATCTCCCGCTGGTTGATATTCACAAGTTTGACCCTGCCGGTACGGATTTCCTGGACCCATCCCATGACGGGCTGGTTGTTCTGGATATATTCGACGACCGTGCCGGGTCGGAGAGTGTCGGGGGAGAATGATGGCATGATTGTATTAGTGTTTGAAGGACCGCTGTCCGGTGAAGACCATGGCGACCTGGGGAACGGCCCCGTTGACCGCCCGGATGATTTCGTGGTCCCGGATGGACCCTCCCGGTTGGGCGATGGCCGTGATCCCCTGGGCGATGGCCACATCGACCCCGTCCCGGAAGGGAAAGAATCCGTCGGAGACCATGACGGATCCGGGCAATCCTCCCTTGGCCTTCTCGGTCCGGGCCAAGATGTCGTCGAGGATTTTTTTGGGGGCCCCATCATTGGCAGCCTTTTCCTTGAGTTCGTATAGGGAGCAGGACTGCTCCTCAAAGGCCAGGTTGTCGGCGTATTTGGTGTATGCCTTGTGGATGGCCAGCTCCACGCATCCGACACGGTCCTGTTCGCCCGTGCCTATGGCCGTGGTCACCCCGTTTTTGACCATGATCACGGAGTTGGAGGTCACCCCGGCCTCCACGGCCCAGGCAAAGACGAGGTCATCGGCCTCCTGTTTTGAGGGGCCCCGGGCGATGACGGTGGACCCGTCCTTGGTCGTGGCCTCGGCGGTCAGGAAGTCCTCCGCGGTCAGGATCTTGTTCCTGAAGGAGAACTGGGCGATGATCCCGCCATCGGTCAAGGACTTGAGGTCCAAAAACGGGGTGTTCACCAGGGTCTCCAGGGTGGCCAGGCCCGGGATCTCCAGGATGCGCAGATTTTTGCGTGATTTGAGGATGTCCACCGTGCCCGGCTCGAAGGAGGGGGCGGCCACGACCTCGAAATACCCCCCGGCAATGTTCTCGGCGGCCTGGGTGGTTATGGGGCGGTTGACCACGATGGCCCCGCCAAAGGCGGCGATCCGATCGGCCAGGAAGGCCTTGGCCAGGGCCCCGGCGATCCCGTTGTCCGACCAGGCCGCTCCGCACGGGTTGTTGTGTTTGAGGATCACGGCGGCGGGCTTGGCGCTCAGGTACTGGAGAATATTGATCCCATTGTCCACATCGGTCAGGTTGATCTTGCCGGGATGCTTGCCGGCTTGGACCATCTGTTCCTCGGTCATGCCGGAAACCAGCCCTTGGCCGCCTTCCCGCAGGGTGACACCGCCGAGTTCGAGTTCTCCCTGCTCGAGTTCATACAGGGCGGCGGGTTGGTCCGGATTTTCCCCATAACGCAGTCCCTGTTCCTGATCGTTGATCGTCCAGGTCCGTTTGTGGAAGGTCAGGGTGGTTCCACCCATGGTCATGGTCATGGTCGGGGGGAAGGGATCGGACTGGATGGTCCGGTACATCTTTTTCAGATCGCTCACGATGGACTCCTTGTATATTTTTGCAATGTGGGAATACTTCAATCTCTAAAATCCGTTGCTCTGTGCTTGGACACACCATTGGATTGCAACGTTTTGCTGTGCCGGAATCCGGGCATGGATCGTCATTGTTCCTTTTCGCCCCTACAAAATCAGGGGGCAAATGAAGGCGGGGGATGGTGTTTGGACAGGCCGGGATCGAGGAGAAGGGAGAGCTCCCCGCTTGCCGGACGGTCCAGACGGACGAGGCCGGTGAGATAGTAGTAATAATAGCGTATGGAATCGACGTAATCCACGGCCTCGATGCCCCTGCAGTAGCCGTGGGGGGCATCCTGGTAGTACTTGCGGTAACTGAGCAGGGGGAAGACTTCCTTGACCTCCCGCCATCCCGTGCTTTGTCTGCCGAGTTTTTTGGCCAGATCGATGGCGTCCTGCAAATGGCCCATGCCCTGGTTGTAGGCCGCCAGGGCCAAGAAGAGGGTGTTCCACTGGTCAAGCCCCAGTGGGTGCAGCCGGTCGATGAGACGGCGTAGATACCTTGCCCCCCCGAAGATGCTCTGGCGGGGGTCGAGACGGTTGGCGATACCCAGCTCCCTGGCCGTTATTCGGCTGATCTGGAGGAGACCGCGGACCCCGGTCTTGCTCCTGGCCCGTGGGTTGAAATGTGATTCCTGGTAGATCATGGCCGTCAGGAGCAGGGGGTCGAGCCCGTTTTTAGCGGCTGCCGGAACGATGGTTTGCCGGTAGCGGGGCAGCGCCGAGTCGATAATCTCCTGGATGTGGTCCAGCTCGTAGAAGTCCGTGGAATCGGGAAAGAATCCGAAATAGCGGGCCTTGAGCTCGGTAAAAAACAGAGACGGAAGAAGGCCGGACCAGAAGGAAGCAAGTTGTGCGTCCAGGTTTGAGTGGTCTGTTTTCTGCCAGATCCACCGGGTCCCAAAAAATCGGTGCACCGGGAATGAGGGCCGGATATCCGGAAAAAAGGGCTGCCAGAGCCTAAAATCGTTCGCCCCGACAATGGCGAAACGGGTCCGGTTGCGGGCCATCTCCGCGAGGAGGGGGCGCAGGCCGGGACCGATGGGCAATAGCCCGATGTTTGGACAGCCGATGGCTTGGGCCAGGGAGAGCGCTGCGGATCGTAACGCGGGATGGGGGGAGATCGGCAGGGTATACTTGCAGATATCCCGCGCATGGACAAGGCCGTGTTTCCATCTGTTGTGGACGACGAGGGGGTGGTCGGTCATATAGCGGGGGCCGCTGACGAAACGGTCCGATGGCTGGGCATGCCGGGATCCGTGGGCCGCGATGAGGATATCCGCGCGGTCGGAGTCCACAAGCTCGAACCCTTGGTCGGGAGAATCCACCACGATCCATTCCGGTTCGAGACGGTGTTCCTTGCAGAACCGTTCTACCAATTCTCTGCCGAACCCGGGGCCGTACGGGGAAAGTCGGGATATGGTCATCCCGCTGGGGACAAAGGCGACCCGTAAACGGCGTGGGGGGTGGCCGGGAGTGACCAAGTGGCCGACGAGAAGGGTTTCGGCGGCGACGAGTACGATGATATGTATAACCAGAACGATGGAAGTACGCATATGTGCCACCGACCGTTAAAGAAGGGGACGGTGTTTGGCAAGCATAAGACCGTTGTACCCCCTGAAAGAGTCCGTTTCATGGTTTTCGCTACGTCATTGACCGTGTACCGGGCACACATATCCCGGCCCCCATCCGGAACGGCGATGGGACCCCGGTTGTTGCCCGAAAAAACGGGGGGGGCGTCGGGACCGTGGAGAATTGTACCTGTTTGGGCGGATGGCGAGCTTGCACATTGACTTTGTTGCGACCATTTTTTAGGCAATGGTGCTATTTGCCGTCCGTACGGGGACTGCGATCATCTGCAAGGAGAAAAGGAATATGTCGAATACAGTGGTGATGGGAGCGCAATGGGGTGACGAAGGCAAGGGCAAGATTGTCGATCTGTTGACCCGGGAAGCGGACCTCATTGTCCGTTTCCAGGGAGGGAACAATGCCGGACATACTCTGGTCGTGGGGAAGACCAAATGCATATTGCATCTCATCCCCTCGGGTATCCTGCATGCGGACAAGACCTGTTGCATCGGCAACGGTGTGGTTCTCGATCCCGAGGTTTTTTGCAAGGAGTTGGACGGATTGGTCGAGCATGGCCGGACCATTGGGCCGGACCATCTGATGATCAGCAAAAAGACCCACGTGATCATGCCCTACCACAAGGTTCTTGATGCCGCCCGGGAAGCGTCCAAGGCGGGCAAGGACAAGATAGGGACCACCGGCCGGGGGATCGGTCCGTGTTACGAGGACAAGGCCTCGCGTATCGGGGTACGGGCCGGTGATCTGGCCGACAAGGAACTCTTGCGGGACAAGATTGCCAAGGCCCTGGTCGAGAAGAATGCCCTTTTTGCCTCCCTGTACGGTCTCCCTCCCCTGGATACGGAGGCCGTTCTCGAGGAGGTTTGGCCCTATGCAGAACGCACGGTCCGCTATCTTGGGGATGTCTCCGCGGCCATCCAGGAGAATGTCGCCCAGTCCCGTTCCATCCTTTTCGAGGGGGCCCAGGGAACCCACCTGGACATCGATCACGGGACCTATCCCTTTGTGACCTCTTCAAATACCGTGGCCGGTAACGCCTCTGCCGGCGGGGGGTGCGCCTGCAATATGCTCGACCGCATCGTGGCCGTGGTCAAGGCCTATACCACCAGGGTCGGTAGTGGCCCCTTTCCGGTGGAGCTGGATGACCAGGCCGGAGCGTTTCTCCAGGAGAAGGGGGGCGAGTTCGGGGCTACAACCGGACGGCCACGGCGGTGCGGATGGCTGGACCTGGTCATCCTGCGCGAGTCCGTCCGGCTCAACGGCCCCACGGGGATCGCCCTGACCAAGATGGATGTTCTTGGCGGACTCGAGGAAATAAAAATTTGCACTTCATATACCTATAAGGGTGAAGAAATCCTCTATCCCCCCCAGGAAGAGAATGGATTGGCCCGGGTGACCCCGGTGTACGAAACCATGCCCGGGTGGCAGGAGGATATCACCGGGTGTACCTCGTTCGAGGCGTTGCCCGCCGCGGCCAGGAAGTATATTCTGCGCATCGAGACCCTTCTGGGGGTACCCATCCGGTATGTGTCCGTCGGTCCGGACAGGGACCAAACGATCCAGCGTTAGCAACGGTACGCATCTTTTGTTGTTTGCCAATAGTACAAAATACAACGGCCGGGAATATTTCCCGGCCGTTGTATTTTGTAAGACAAGTATTCGATTTGTAAGACCAAATATTTCAATTACGTTATTGCAATAATGAAAAAATATATGGTACGCATCCAGGCGCGTTTCCCAAGAATCAGGAGTGCAAATTTAAGAAATTTAAGAAATCTAATGCGGCCAAGCCGCAGTTCCAGGGTGTAGGTTTTACGTTCAGTCGGTTATAGAATTTTCTTGTTTTTTATGGCAGACGTTCTTGCGTAAGATACTAAAAGGTTTACGCAATTTGAGAGGGATACGAGACTATGGGGGGGGGGTAGCGTGTAGGTCTCTCCTTTCTTGGGTTTTTTACCCCTCCCAATTTTTCAATGTCCTAACCGTAAAATTTTGGCCTGAATAGTTATAGTATATTGTACTTGGTTCCATGTTCGAGCAAACGGGGCGGGTGTACATATGTCAAGTATGGAAATGGAAACAACGTGCCGGAGTGTGGGTGCTGGTTTGGACCATGGGACGGTGAGCGGCCCGGGCATGGTCGTCGAGGGGACGGTTCTTTTCCAGGTCGTCCAGCTCTTGTCCCGGAATGATCTCTCTTTTGGGGACAAGATCCAGCAGGGATTGGAGATCCTCCTGGCCCGGGTCGGGGCCGAACGCGGATCAATCATGCTCCTGTCCGATGACTGGGAGGGACTCGAGGTCATGGCTGCCTCCGAATCTTCACTGATCGGCCTGGTCCAGCCCCTCTGTCCCGACTCGGTTTCAGGGCATGTTCTTTCTGCCGGGAAGGCCCTCCTCGTGGCCGACATCAAGGGGGACGCACGCTTCAAGGAGTGGGGCCGGGCGTACAAGACGACCTCGCTGGTATCCGTCCCCCTGGTTTCAGGTCGGGACGGCCGGGTCCTCGGCGTGGTCAATATGTCCGACAAGAGCGACGAAACCTCTTTCAAAAACAATGACGTGGATCTCCTGGCCACCTATGCCGGCTGGATTTCTCCCCTGCTCGAGAACTGCCGTTTGCTCGAGACCCTCAGGGAAGAAAAGGATCGGTACAAGGTCCTTGCCAGGGAGTTGGAGCACAAACGCAACGAACTTTTGTCTTCGACCCTGGAGCGCATGGAGCTGGTCCAGATGGTTGTCCACGATTTCAAGAGTCCCCTGTCCGCGGTTATCGCGACCTATGATTTGCTTCTGTACATGGGGGTGGAGGAGCAGCGGCGGCATATCGTGGAGAACGGTATGGCCGGGGCCAAAAAGCTCTTGGAGATGATCAATGATTTTCTCGAGATCGCCCGGATCCAGGACCGTGAGCGGGTATCGTCCCTGGAACCCGTCCGGATCCTCCCGGTGGTTTGTGAGCAACTCGAACGTATTTCTCCCGTTGCCGAGCAAAAGGGACTGGTTATCCAGGACTGCAGTGGACCGGACATCCGTATCTGGGCCGATGACTATCTCCTGCCCCATTTGTTCCAGAATCTATTTTCCAATGCGGTCAAATATACCCCGGAACATGGAACGGTCCGGGTGGGGTGGGAGGAGTACAGGGGGCGCAGGGCCGCGGACAGGGACAAGACCCTGGTCAAGATCTGGGTTGAGGATTCCGGTATGGGCATACCGGATACATACAAACAGGGGGTGTTCGAGAAATTTTCCCGGACCTCCCAGGCCGCCGAACAAGGTATACAGGGAACGGGTATAGGATTGTACATGTGCAAGAAGATCGTTGGGTTGTTCCAGGGGACCATCTGGGTCGAGGATTCCGGCATCGGAGGATCCCGGTTTTGTGTCTCCGCGTATGTCTATGGGGAGGAACGGCCATGATCGACCGGCATGGTCCGGTGCTGGTGGTCGAGGATATCGTTCCGGCCCGGCAAACCGTGGTCAATATTCTTCGTGTCCTGGGATTCTCCAAGGTCATGGAGGCCGGCAATGGTCGGGAGGCCTGGGACGTGATCCGGAACGTGGAGGAGACCCTGGGCCTGGTCATCTCGGATTGGAAGATGCCGGTTATGTCCGGCATGGATCTGCTCAAGCGGGTCCGCTCACATCCTCCCACCAGCATGGTCCCCTTCCTCTTGCTCACCTCCCGGGCCGAGCCCGGGGATTTGGCCCTGGCCGCCGACGCCGGGGTGAGCGACTACCTGATCAAGCCCCTTGTCATCAGTGCCCTCGAGGAGAAGCTCGCCCTGCTTGACCGTTGCCGGGCCGTGGGCGGGAGCGATGCCTGTCGACATCTTGAAACCCTGGTCGGTGCGGAAGAGACCGAGGAGGCCCGGCGGTTTCTTGGTCAGATCGCCCGGGAGTTGGGGGCAAGGGCCCGGGCAGTGGTTCTCTACGGAGAGGCCCTTTTGGCCTGGAAGAGTAAGCGATGGGAGACGGCCAGGGAGGATATCGATGCCTGTTTGGAACAGGCTCCGTTGATGAGCCGTGGTTGGTATCTGCGGGCCTTGGTCCTATCCGGGATGGGAGACGGGGCCGGTGCCTCGGCGAGTCTGGACAAGGCCATGGAAATCAGTCCGGAAAATGTCGATTATGTCCTGTCCAAAGGGCGGTTCGAGATGGGGCAAGGAAGATATCCCGAGGCCAATCAATGGTTCATGACCGCATTAAATATGGAACCACGCAACCGCGAACTCAAAGAGAGGGTTTGGTCGATCTATCTCCAGGAGGGGGCGGTGGAAAGGGTTCTGCGGGAGTATACCCCGTATATTTTTTCCTCCCTCTCCTCTGACGCGCTGAACGCCACCGCGCTCGCCCTGCGCAAAAAAGACAAGGTCACGGCGGCCGTGAAGATCTACATCCAGGCACTCCGCAAGGATCCTGAAAATATCAAGCTCTTGTTCAACCTGGCCATGGCCGAAGTGCATAACTCGGACATCCGGGGGGCGACCAACCACCTCAAGCGGGCCATCGCTCTCAAACCCGACTTCACGTCCGCATGCGAGATGCTCGAACGTCTGGAGTCCAAGAATCCGGACGCATCCTCGGGGTGAGTGTTCGGGTATGTTGTCGCCATCCATCTTCTCCATCTTCTTCCCGCATCTTCCGGCCCCGCCGCATTGCATCCTTGCGCGCTTTTGGGTAGTTGACAGTGACGCGATCGTTCTTGATCGTCGCGTCCCACCGGCCGTGGAAACGACCGGACCCAAACGACCTTGACCCGTGCGAACGCCCCCATGATCCACGTACAATCCCTCTCCTATTCCTTTGGCTCCCATTGGGTGCTCAAGGACGTCTCTTTCTCCCTGTCACAGGGAGATTTTCTCTTTCTCGTCGGGCCCTCGGGGGCGGGGAAAACGACCCTGATGCGCGTTCTGCACGGGGCCCTGCCCGTCCAAAGAGGACGGGTCAATGTGGCTGGTATTGATCTGGGTTCCCTGCGTGCCGGGCGTCTGCACCGTTTACGCCGACAGATCGGGGTGGTTTTTCAGGATTTCAAGGTCCTCCCCTTGCGGACGGTCTACGACAACATCGCCCTGCCCCTGAGGGTTCAGGGACAGAAGCCCCAGGTCGTCCAGCACCGTGTCCGGGCCGTGCTCAGGAGCCTGGAACTGGACACCAAGGCCCGCTGCAGGTGCGAGGAGCTCTCCGGGGGCGAACAGCAGCGTGTGGCCATTGCCCGGTCCGTGGTGGTCAAGCCCAAGATCATTCTGGCCGACGAACCCACCGGCAACCTGGATCCCGACCTGGGGAGGCGGCTCATGAACGTATTCCACCAGTTCAACAAACATGGCACGACCATCGTCTTTGCCACCCATAATCGGGATATTCTGGCCAATACTCCCCACGCGAACATACTCTTCCTGCGCGACGGGGTCCCCATGACTCCGGGAACCACGTCCGCTAAAGATCTGCGCCGGGATCTCGTTTCCAGACAAACGACAGCCTGCCGTCGGGAGGAATGAAGTGATCGGATTGCCGGGACTGTTCATACAGGGAGTCCGTGATATCTTCCGGACCCCGTGGGCGCTTTGTCTGACCATTGCCGCTGTTGGTCTGGTCGCGTTTTTGGCGGGCATGTTTCTCATGCTGGTGAATACCCTGGAGGACCAGGTTCTGGGGCGTCAGGCCGAGATACAATTCCAGGTCTATTCCCGCCCGGGGAGCGAGCCCGGACAGATCCGGGCCGCGTGGCGGTCCATGGAGGAACTCCCGGGGCTGGTCGCGAGCAAGACCTTTACCCCTGATGCCGGGCTGGACGTGCTCGCCCAGGCCTTTGGGGACCAGGTCGATCTGAACGGCTTCAAAAAGGCGAGCCCTATTCCGGCGACCGCCCTGCTGACCTTCACCCTGCCGGCGGATGACCAGAGCGGATGGGCCAAATCCATGCTGGTCAGGTTAAAATCGCTGCCCCTTGTCCAAAAGGTCCACTACAATCCGCTCCGGATCGACGTGGTCCACTCCTGGATGCGGGTGAGCAATGCAATGTTCTGGCCGGTGATCTGTTTTCTGGTCCTGGTGGTCGGTCTGGTGGTGGGCAACACGATCAAGCTGGCCCTGTTCCAGCGCAGGGACGAGATCGACATTCTGCGTCTGGTAGGTGCCAGCCGGCTGTATATCCGTTTCCCCCTGATCGTTGGAGGGGCTGTGCAGGGGCTGTTGGGGGGAGGGCTGGCCCTGGGGCTCCTTGGACTCGTCCACGTGGGACTGCGGGACATGCTCTATTTTCCACCCCTGTGGATCGAGGTCCCCTTTCTCTCATTGCAGGAGTCTCTGGGCATGCTCGGCATGCTCATGGTGGTGGGGATTGTCAGCAGCTTCGTGGCCGTGAAAGAAGGGTGACTATTTTCCAAGAGACGCCATGGCTATCCCGGCCATGGCCGTTCCCGTGTCGATGACCGGCAGGGGGCTGATTTCGCGGATGTGGGGAAAGACTCCCGTGAGATGGGTGCATCCCAGGACGATGGCCTGGTTGTCCTGCCGCAGGGCCATGGAGACCAGCTCGGCAAAGGGGAATTCTTCAAAGGCGCGGTCGGGGGGTTCCTGCTCGATGAGCTTGACGAATCCGAGGCTCGAAAATCCCGATATGGATATTGCGGGGTTTCTGGACAGCAGTAATCTTTCGATGTCCGCGAGGGTGTGCCCATTGGCCGTTATGAGGAAGATGCGGTCCCATTGACGGGCCAACCGTTCGTACACGTCCAGGGGGGTGACGATGTCCAGGGGGGTTGTTTGCCTGAGCCGTTCGAGATCCAGACATGCCGCAAGGGAATTGCAAAAGACCATTACCCCGGTGAAACCCTTGCGCTCAAGGCGTGATACGGCATCTTCCACCTTTTTCTGGAGCCCTGGCGAATCCTTGTATTGGAGAAGGTTTTGCTCCTCCGGGGTCCTGGCCATGGGCACGGGATGGCAGAGGATGCCGGACCGTTCCAGGATGGAACAGCCCAGGGCCGTATCGTACCGGGTTCCGGCTATGACAGCGATTTTCAAGGGGGGCAGCCTCTTGGCAGATGTCATGTTTTTGGTATACACACGACGTGTACACCAATTGTCTGGCATTGTTGTGGGACAGTGTTACTAGCGCACCCCGCCCCTGCCTGCAATACGAAAGCATGGAAAAAGTCATGAAAAAAATTTGTTTTTGCCTGCTGTATCTGCTCGTTTCGGTTTCCCCGGCTCTTGCTGCACGGGACGACGGGGTCGACCCCCGGCCCAGGGCCGACCACTCCGGTCCCCTTTTCCGTATCGGTTACCTGGAGGGGGGGCCGTACGTGGATTACCAGAAGAGTCTCCGCGGACTTGTCGCTGGTCTGGTCGAACTCGGATGGATCGAGCCCATCGACCTTCCCCGGACCAAGGACCCCAATGAGACCAGAGCGCTCTGGGACTATGTGGCCGAGCATGCCGAAAGTGAATATGTCACGTTTGTCAAGGACGGTTTCTATACCTCGGGGTGGAACGACACTGCTCGTCCCAAGACCAAGGAAACCCTTCTTGCCCGGTTGAACAGGGACAAGGACATTGATTTTCTCATCGCCATGGGGACCTGGGGGGGGCAGGATCTGGCCAATAGCCGCCATGATGTCCCCACGGTCGTGTTTTCCTCGAGCAATCCCGTGCAGGCGGGGATCATCAAGAGCCCCGAGGATTCGGGGTTCGATCACCTGTTGGCCAAGGTGGATCCGACCCGGTACGAACGTCAGGTTCGGCTGTTCCACGATGTTATCGGGTTTGACCGTTTGGGACTCATCTACGAGGATACCCCCGCCGGTCGCGCCTATGCGGCTGTAGACGACGTGGAAAAGGTGGCCAGAGAGGAGGGGTTCGGGATCGTTCGCTATGAGGACGCATTCGACATCAAGGACCTGGATCTGGCCTATGAGCGGCTCGTCAAGGCGATGAACGAGATCGCTCCAAAGGTGGATGCGATCTATATCACTGCGAATCGGGGCATCCAGGAAACGAAGATGGGCACCATTCTGGCCCCGGTTTTCAAGTACAAGTTGCCGACTTTTTCGCAGTCCGGTTCCCGCGAGGTCGAATTGGGGACACTCATGTCCATCTCCCAGGCCGGGCACAAATATGTGGGACTTTTCTATGCCTCGACCCTGGGCAGGATCATCAATGGTGCGGTTCCCGGCTATTTGAGCCAGATCTACGAGGAGCCGCCCAAGATCGCCCTGAACCTCGAGACGGCCAAGAAAATCGGGTACAATCCGTCGTTCGATATTCTGCTTTCAGCGGATGAGATCTACGAGAGGATAGAGCACGTGGAAAAATAGTCCTGAAATACGGCGCCATACCCTGATATGGTTAAGGGACACCGCATCCATGAAGATGCGTTGTCCCTTTTTTTGTGTGGCCGACGATCCAGGGACCGCAAACCGGAGCCGGGAAGCGGGCATTGTTGGTGTACATTGCGGAGGGCCAGGGCATGTCCTGTCCCTCCGGACGCCCCGGACCATATCGGTCCAGGGCTAGGTGACTCCGAAACAGGGCAACGCGTCCCCCAGCCGTTCGCAGATCAGTCGGGTGAGTTCCGTATACCCCCGGTGGGATTGCCATTGGGACGGCAGGAAGGGGGCAAAGGTTTCCGGGAGGGCGGCCAGACTGGCCTGACGAAGGGTCAGGTCGGCCATGGCATCGAGATGTTCCGGGGTGATTCCCCCCGCGGCCATCAATTCGATCCGGCCAGCAGAAACGGCTGTGCCGTCAGGATAGCGGGCCATGGCCAGATTGTGTCCCGAGCAGAAGGCGTTGGTGTGGACAGCCTCGATTTTTACCGCGTGTTCTGCGTTGCCGGAACTGCGCAGGGCCAGGGATAGCCCGGCCTGCATGGCGGGCAGGTACTCGGTCTGATAGATCCCCCCATGGCAGACAAGTCCCCGCGCCAAAGCCAGCACCGTGTAGCTGGTGAACAGAGAGGGGAGGATGCGGCCTTCCTGCAATGCCCCGGAGATTCCCGCGGGCGTCCAATCCTCCCCCCTGGTCCACGGGGTGGATCTGACGGGGACCAGTCGGGTGGTGGTTCCGGTCCTGGATAGGGCCATGGGCAGCTTGCAGCCCTTCTGGTCGATGGTCCAGAAAAAGAAGGTACCCGCTCTGGTGTTGTGCACGGGGCCCCGCGAGGCCAGAAGCCCTTGCAGTCCTTTCAGGGACCAGCAACCAACCGTGCCGTCGAGGGCGTGGACGAGTTCCCGGCGGATTTGCGTGTCGAACAAAAGAGCGTGCACGAGGGAGTGCTCGTCGGCAAAATCGGCCTCCAGGAGGCTGGTGCAGATGGCTTCCAGCCCCAGATACACGGGCTTGGGGAATATGGGACGCAGATCGCTGGAGAACATGCTTTTCCAGGCCCGGTCGTTGATGAGTGTGGATTGGTCGGAAAAGTTCCTGTGGTCCAGGGCTGCCGAATACACCCCGTCCAGGAGATGGAGGACACCCTTTTGTTCCGAGTCCAGCAGAGCCGTGGATGGAGCCAGTGTTCTGGATCGGGCTTTTTCAAGCATGGCCATGGTGTAGGCGGGAAGCATACTCGCCAGTGCATGTTGCATCCGGCGGGGAAAGATGGGGATTTTGGCCGCTGCCCACCGGGTCTCGTTGCGCCCGCTTCTGGTTTGGATTTTACGGGCCAGAAGAACCCCCTGGGGATAGGTCAGGTTGTTCAGGGAGATGTTGCCGCAGGCAAGGACAGGGAAGTTTATGGGATCCGTTGCGCAATCCCGGAACCGGGCCAGGGCGAAGAGCAGGGTCCCTTGCAGGGTCTGGGCGTAGCAGTCCAGTCCCTGATGGTTGGAGGTGAGAACATTGGGAGAATGTTCAATATGTTGGACAAGTTTGGCCGCGGTCCCCTTCCCCAGCAGGCGGGCCGTGTGGCGGAACACGCAGTCGAGGAGCGGATCGTTGGTTGGCAGATCCGACGACCAGGGCGTCCAGAGATTTGAACACCAGTCACCCAGGCGTATCGATCCCTTGGTCCTGATCAGTCCGTCGAGATGGCGGCGTTTTGTTAGGGCCTGCTTGTGTAGGGTATCCAGAAGAGCGGGAGGGGGCGGATGCGGGGTCATAGGGCAGTTCGTTCCAGAGATACGGAGCCGGTGGGGGGGGGAAAGAGGATGACTCCGGACAGGGAACGGTGTGTGTGCACCCACACCCGCACGGAATGTCCGGATGGTCCATGGGCGCGGATCATGACTGTCCGGGAGTTGGTCGGGGCTCGGGCTGATCCTCGGATCCGGCAAAAATGAAAAAGATGGCCGTGACCAGAAGGTAGACTATGCCCGCGGTGACAATGGCCTTGTTCATCCCGACCAGGGTGATCAGTCCGCCCAGAACCAGGGGACCCAGGACCTGACCGATCCGTTCCGTGGCGCTGCACAGCCCGACGGCCTTGTTTTCGCCAAAGATGCGCGTCGCCCTGAGGTTGAGGGCATAGCCGTTCTGTGAGGCGAACCCCACGCTGCTCGAGAGTCCGAAGAAGAACACGGCAACGGTGGCTGCGGTCAGTCCGTCCAGAAAGAGGTAGGAGCCCATGGCTGCTGCCCCCAGAACGCCGGCCAGGAAGACAAAGGGCTTTCTGCTCCCTGCCCGTTCGATGATCCGGCTGACCATGGGGGCCAGGTAAACCAGACAGACGCCGTAGATCATGATGATGCGCCCTATATCCGCCTGGGAGGCTCCCACGAGATGGAGGTAGACCGGAAGGGCGTAGTTGATGAACCCGATCAGGACCAGGGCGCTGGGGACGATACTGAAAAGGAGCAGGGCGAGAACATTCCTGTTGCCGATATAGGCCCGAACTCCGGATGGGGCGGAAGATGCCGGCTCGTTGTTTTGGGTGGGGGGCGGGGTCTTGAATAAAGGCCTGAAGAAAACCAGGACCAGAACCATGGTTACGATGAAAAGGACTCCGGAGACCAAGAAGACCGGACCGTACCCCAACCGGTCGGCCATCATGGCCCCGGCCGCGCTGCCGCAGATATTGCCGGCATAGACCCCGGCGAAAAAGGTGGCCAATCCCGAGGCCTTGCGCGCCGGTTCGGCGTACTTGAGCACGAATCCCTGGGACCCCATAAAGGCCAGACCGAATCCCGTGCCGCACAGGCCGAGGGAGATGACGTAGCCGAGCGGGCTGTGCGTGAGCCCCGCACTGGAGAATCCCAGGCTCATGGCTGCAAGCCCCAGGAGCAGGGGCTCGTGCCAGCCCCGTTTGTCGATCCAGAATCCGGCCAGGACGATGGCCAGTCCGGCACCGGCCATCTGCATGGAGATGGGCAACCCCATGATCATTTCCTTGGAGAGCCCGAGCATGGGCTCGTAGATTTCTCCCATGCGCAGGGGAATGAAGGTGAAGCAGAGGCTCATGGCGAAAATGACCACGAATCCTACGGGCCGGATGAGAGCGCTCTGGAAACCGGGCGGGGATGGTCCCGATGGGGCGTGGCCGGTCTTGCGGCTTTCCAGGTACAGGGACAGAAGCATGATTATCTCCATGAGGAAAAGAATGGAGATGACGGCCACGGTGAGCGTGTCCAGGACGATGGTTCTGATCCGTTTGCCAATGACCCCGGCCGACAGGGTCAGATCGATATGCCCCCGCACCTTGGTCGATCCGGTCGATTCCACGGCGATGTCGAGATTGTTTTCCGGGTCGACATTCCTGTATGTGGTCCCGGAATGATGGTGGATCAGTCCATGGGGCCCGGCCGCGAACAGGACGTGTCCCTGGGTGTCCCTCAGGCTGATCGAACTGATTTCCGGGGTCACCTTGATGATGTCGTAAAAAAAGGTGTCCACCCCATGCATCTGCTCCAGGCGGACCCCCTTGGCCAGAAGGTTGTCGATGTCCTGTTTGACCATGCTGATCACGGTCGTTGAATTGCGCTTGATAAAGGACAGGGATTGGTCCTTGAAGAAAACGATGTTCGATATGCTGTAGAAGAGCTGGGCGCATCCAAAGGCCAGAATGAGGACCGTGTACAGCCGCGTATTGAAGGAAGGATGGTCCGCACGGGCCGGGACCACGAAGATCATCCCGAGAATCAGGATGAGGGCCGCTCCGGATGTGGCCATGGCCAATGTCGTGAGATTGGACAGGACCGCATGTTCCAGGGCGTCCTTGATCCGTTGTTTGGACAGGACCAAGGCGAGCCGGCCGGCCGGTTGTTTTTTGACCGTGATGGGAAGGAGCAGATAGACGCTGGTCGAGGATTCAAAACTTGCAGTCCCCCCCTTCTTGCCGCGGTCGATGCGCGTGATTTTTCCCTGGGTCCCGAGGTATGTTTTCCACGTGGGTGCGGTCGTGGGGGGGGGGCCGAGCCCATGGCCGCGGCCACGGTCCCGTCGGGGAGCAGGACCAGTACATCGGTCACGCTGGGAGCGTGTGAGCGGATATTGGCAAAGAGCTGGTCCATGCCCACGAAACGGTCCAAGGGTTTGCCCAGTCGGATGGCCCGTTCGATTTTTCGGACCATATCGCCACCGGCGACACGGTGACGGGACAGAGTGCCCTGGATGTACATCTTCTCCAGTGACGACATGGTCAGCCCGGCATTGAAGATCTGGGAAAAGGCCAGGATGGCCAGGGTGAAAAGGACGAGGCGTGTTTTGAGACCGATCCGTTGCATAGGGATCCACTATGTTGGCATATCTATAACGATTCAGGGCATGATTGGGGTCTTACAACATCTCTCTAAAATTTCCAAAATTTCTCGCGTTGCAGCCTAGCCCTCGTACCGGAGTGCGAGCATGGTGATGTCGTCGGATTGCGGGGCCGTGCCCACATGCTGCTTGACGCTCACCCGTACGGCATGGATCAGGGCTTCGGGGTCGGCCTTGCGACTGGTCGTCACGTCATTGAGAAGCCGCTCGTCCGAGAACAGATTCATGTCCGTATCAAGGGCCTCGGTCACCCCGTCCGTGTATACAAAGACGGTTTCTCCCGGGTGCATGGTAAATTCCAGGCCCATGTAGGGAACCCCTTCCATGCCGCCGACAACCAGGCCGCTGATCCCGTCCTGGTAGAATGTTTCGCCGTTGTTTCTTATCAGGATGGGCGGGTTGTGTCCCCCGTTGGCGTACGAGACGTGGCCGGTTGCGGTGTCGAGAATGCCGATGAACAGGGTCACGAACATGGAGTTGGGATTTTCCTTGCTGAGCTTGTCGTTGACCCGGGTCATGATCCCGGCGGGATCGTCATGCTCCTCTGCCGTGGACCGGATCAGGGTCATGGTGATGGCCATGAACAGGGCCGCGGGGACACCTTTGTCGGACACGTCCCCCACAACGAAGCAGAGCCGTTGTTCGTCCATGAAGAAGAAGTCATAGAGGTCGCCCCCCACCTGCTTGGCCGATTCCAGGCTGGCGAAGAGCTGGATTTCCTTGCGGTCGGGGAAGGCGGGGAAGATCTTGGGGAGAATGCCTTCCTGGATCTCCTTGGCAACGTTGAGTTCACTCTGGATGCGCTCTTTGGAGGCGGTGACATCCATCAGATGGGCGACGTTCTTGCGCAGTTCGGCGAGCATATACACGAACGCGGCTGCCAGCCGTGACACTTCATCCCGGGACCGTGTGCTCAAGTGGTCGATGGGGGTGGTCTCCGAAGACGGGGTCGTGAGGTCCATGTCCGGAAGGTCTTTGGCAAACCCGGTCAGCTCCTTGATGGGGCCGGAGATGCGTCCGGCAAAGATGAGTCCCAGGATCAGACCGACCAGGGAGACGGCCAGAATGAGCAATGTCTGGCGGGTCACCAATGCGTTGGCCGGTTCCTCGATCTCTTCGGCGGGCACGAACGCGGTCACGTACCATCCAAGGGGTTTGAAAAAAAAGGTGCGGGCGAGCATCTCCCGTTCATTCCCGTCCTCCCGGGAGACATAGGTCACAAATCCTTTCCCGGCCCTGGCGTTGGCCATCAGCGCGGTCATGGTGGATCCGTCAAGGGCGGATTGTTCCGGGTGGATGGTCACCGGTTGTCTGGCTTGGTTGAAGATGGAGATGCCGCCGGTCTGAGCGATGCGGATGGTAGCCAGGGTGGTTTCCAGCACCTTGACCAATTCCCGGATTTTCTGGTGCTCTTGGACGCTGATATCGTCCACGCTGATGACCGCGCCCACGATCCATCCCCATGGGGTAAAGGGGCGGAAATACCCGAGTTGTTTGCCGGATTTTTGGTCCGTGGTACCGTCCCAGGTGAACACGGCAAATGTCCCGCCGTACATGGAATCCTGATTACGGACGACGCGGGTGATGGCCCGGCCTTTCATGTCCCGCAGGCCGGTCATGGATTTTCCGGTCTTGGTGCCGTCGGGATGGAAGATGATGTCGTCGTCGGGACCGATGATCGTGAGCATCTCTCCGGCCCCGGAGCGGATGGACGAGAAAATGGTCACCAAACGCTCCCGGGCCTGGCTGCGGGTCATGAGGTCCGATTCCACCATGTCGAGATATTCCCGGCAGATGGAGAGCCCGGTGGAGGCCATGTGGCGGAGCTGTTTTTTACGGGCCTGGACGGTGGATACCTTGTAATCCAGCAGCCCCTCGTATTCGCCCCTGATGGTCGTTTGGATAAGACCGAGGGCGTTGGCCACCGAGCGGACTTCGGCCTCAAGCATGGCCTTGCCCACATCTTTTTTGGTGAAAAAGGTGATGGATGCGCCCGTGACCATGAGGACGAACAGGATGAGCACGATGATTTTGGATCGGAGAGAAGGGAGCATGGCGGTTTGGGTTGGCCGGGAGCGATGGATTGATTTTTATGCAGGATAAAATAATTCGGTCATGAATACAAGCAGACATCCTCGGATCAAAATCATGCGCACGGCAAAATTCCTTGACCCTGACCGATGCCGTCGCGTAGTTTTTAAAAGAAAATAACCACGACACCATTCACAAGGATCTTTCATGCGCAGCAAACTCATGACCCACGGATTGGAAAAGGCCCCGCACCGTTCCCTGATGTTCGCCTCCGGACTGACCCGGGAAGAGCTTGCCCGCCCCCTGGTAGGGGTGTGCAACGCCGCCAACGAGATCATTCCCGGGCATGTGCATCTGGATACCATCACCCGGGCCGCTAAGGACGGGGTACGCATGGCCGGGGGAACGCCCCTGGAATTCCCGACCATCGGGGTGTGCGACGGCATCGCCATGAACCATGAGGGCATGAAGTTCAGCCTGCCCAGCCGGGAACTCATTGCCGATTCCATCGAGATCATGGCCACGGCCCATCCCTTTGACGCCCTGGTTCTGGTCACCAATTGCGACAAGATCGTGCCCGGTATGCTCATGGCCATGCTCCGACTGAATATTCCCGCCATCATCGTCAGCGGCGGCCCCATGCTGGCCGGTTCCCACAAGGGAAAGACCGCCGACCTGATCACCGTCTTCGAGGGCGTGGGCAGGGTCAGTCAGGGCGAGATGAGCGGAGCGGAGCTCAGGGCGCTGGAGACATCGGCCTGCCCGTCCTGCGGGTCCTGTTCGGGCATGTTCACGGCCAATTCCATGAATTGTCTCAGTGAGGCCATCGGTCTGGCCCTGCCGGGCAACGGGTCCATTCCTTCGGTCACCAGCGCGAGAATTCGGTTGGCCAAGAAGGCCGGGATGCAGGTCATGGAGTTGCTGGAGAAGAACATCCGGCCCCGGGACATCGTCACCGAAAAAAGCGTGGCCAACGCGGTCACCGTGGACATGGCCCTGGGATGTTCCACCAATACGGTTCTCCATCTTCCGGCCGTGTTCGCCGAAGCCGGGCTCGATCTGACCCTGGATATCTTTGATACGATCAGCCGGACTACCCCCAACCTCTGCCACCTCTCACCGGCAGGGGACCACCATCTCGAGGATCTGGACCGGGCCGGGGGGATCCCCGCGGTCATGTCGGAACTCAACGGTAAAGGACTTTTGCAGCTGGACGCCCTCACCGTGACCGGAAAGACCCTGGAAGAGAACCTCGAAGCGCTTCAGGCCGCAGTCACGGACCATGGGGTCATCAGGTCGGCTGAAGAGCCTTACAGTGTGGAAGGGGGGATCGCCATCCTGCACGGCAATCTGGCCCCGGACGGGTGTGTGGTCAAACAGTCGGCCGTGGCGCCGGAAATGATGCAGCGGACAGGTACGGCCCGGGTTTTCGAGTCCGAGGAAGAATCGGTCACCGCTATCCTGGGCGGCACAATCAAGGCCGGAGACGTGGTGGTCATCCGCAACGAAGGCCCCAAGGGCGGACCCGGCATGCGTGAGATGCTCACCCCCACCTCGTCCATCGCCGGTATGGGCCTTGGCAAGGATGTTGCCCTCATTACAGACGGCCGGTTCAGCGGAGGGACCCGTGGCGCGGCCATCGGCCATGTCTCCCCGGAGGCCTATGGAGGCGGACCCATCGGGCTGGTCCAAGAAGGCGACCGCATCAAGGTGGATATTCCGGGGCGGACGCTGGAACTTCTGGTTTCCGGAGAGGAACTCGCCGAACGCAAAAAGACCTGGAGGCCTCTGGAAAAAGAGGTCACTTCTCCTTTCCTGCGCCGCTACCGCAAGCACGCCTCATCCGCGGCCAAGGGCGCTGTATTCGATCGGTAGGCACCGTAGGAACATCCCTTGCGGGTGCCCTGAACCGTGGATGTTTCCCTGATATCGGCAATTTTGGGTGTTTGGACATTCGCAATAATGGTTCGTGGTGAGCGATACGTTAGGCGATGCCGATAATGTTGGGCACCCGCAAAAGGGGTGCACATACGCGTAACCAATGATATAAGTTTACCATGCCCTGGAACGACAAACAAGCCGACCACTACGAACACTGGTTCACCACTCCGCTGGGACAATTCGTCCTGGACAGGGAGAGTCGTCTCTTGCAGCGGCTCGTATCCACCTGGCCCAGGCGGCGGCAGGGGTTGTTGGATGTGGGGTGCGGTGCGGCCCATTTTTCCCATATGTTCTGGGAATGGGGCTTTGATGTCAGCGGGATCGATCCCGCTCCGGCCATGCTGCGGCTGGCCAGGAAGCGGATGGGAGACCGGGTGGATCTGCGGGTGGGGGTGGCCGAGAGACTACCCTATGGCGACAACGAGTTCGATTTCGTCTCTCTGATCACCGTGCTTGAGTTCTGCGAAGATCCGGAGACGGCCATTGCCGAGGCGGCCCGGGTGGCCAGGAAGGGATTGGTCATCGGTTTCTTGAACCGGCATTCACTGTACTATCTGACCCATGTCAGGTCCCGGAAGGCGGGCAAGGATTCCATGTGGGCCGGGAGTTCCTGGTTTTCGTGGTGGGATATGCAGCGGCTGATCAACGGGGCCATCGGCAAACAGTGGATGCTCGCCAAGTCGGTCCTCCCCGGACCGGTCTGGACCTGGCGTAAGCTCCCACCGTTCAAGCAGGCCTGCGGGATACTCCTGCCGCCCTATGTGGGAACCTTCGCCGCCGTGCGGATCGATCTTCTCGGAGGTCCGGCCAAGACACCGCTCATGGCGTGGAAGACCGAACCCAGTATGTGATTCTTTTCAGGGACCCTATCCACGGACCACGGTCGCCATCTCCTGAAGGGCCGTGACCGGGCGCTCGTGCTGGAAGATGTTCCGGCCGATGCTCACTCCCCGGGCTCCGCAGGTCATCGCCTCTTGTATCATCCCCAAGAATCCCTTGAAGTCATCTTTTCTCGGGCCGCCGGCCACGAGCACGGGCACTGGGCAGCCCTGTACGGCCCTGGAGAAACTTTCCGGGTCACCGCTATAGGGAACCTTCACCAGATCGGCCCCGATCTCCGCACCCAAGCGGATGGAATGGGCGACCAACGTGGGGTCGAGTTCGTTCACGATCTGGCCGCCTCTGGCATAGATCATGGCCAGGACCGGGATGCCCAGCAGGTGGGCCTCGTCCGTGACCATGCCCAGGTCCGTGAGCATGCGGTCCTCGCAGTCGTTGCCCATGTTCACGTGTACGGATACCCCGTCAGCGCCGAGCCGGACCGCCTCCTGGACCGAGCAGACCAGGGATTTGGCATAGGTGGGGAGCCCATGCCGGGTCCCTGCGGAAAGATGGACGATCAGGTTGATCCGCGGATCGATTTGTTGAGCATGGGCCGCGGCCATCCCCTTGTGCAGGATGACCCCCTGGATGAGTTGCGGGTCGAGCCCCTGAAGAAGGGTGGGCATATCTTCGATCCCTTGGAGCATGCCTTCGCTCACTCCGTGGTCCAGGGGAAGGAGGATGGTGGTATCGCTGGTTCGGTCGAAGAGCCGTTGTCGGCGTCGGAGGCATCCTTTCATGGTTGCGAGATGATGGGTTAGGAAGTTGTATGAAGGAGGGCAATCGCTGTATCACCGGTCCGACCAGAGACACCGTTTTCCCTTGTATTTGAGCCATCCCAGGGGCAACCCCCGCCAGTAGAGGCCGCCGTGTTTGCCGGCGCTGGGCGCGGGCAGGCTCTGGCCTGATACCATTTTGTGCAGGATGTCAATGTCAGAGACATTCAGCCCGCCCAGCACCTCATGCTCGGGCATGAGGCCGTGCAGGGTCGGATCGATGCGGAACCGGTTTTTGCGCAGGGTCCCAAGAGGGAGTCCCTGCCAGCGGGCTCTGTCGGTGAGATACTGCAACGCCTTGCGGTGCAGAAAAAAAACCCTGTCCCTGAAGAGATGGCATGTGCCTTCCTTCAGGGTTTTTTCGTTCAGGGGATGTTCTCTGGTCAAAAGATCCACGGGTACGAGGTTGGTATCCATGGTTGAACCGTTGTGCGTCAACCACTGCTCTTCACCCTGGTTTACCGGTTTCCTGAGCCGGGCCACAAAGAATCCCTGGGCCCCGGATTTGTCCCCGTCCACCAGCAGACAGTGGGCCAGTTCGGGCGGGCCGTCGCGTTGCACGGTGAAACCGGACAGGGGATCGAGATGTTCCAGCTCGAGGCCGAGTCCGTCCACGGCCCAGCGGACCTGTTCCTCGTTTTCCAGGGGATCGGTGGTGCAGGTGGAATAGATGAGAGTTCCCCCTGGTTCCAGGAGTCTGGTGGCCTTGGCCAGAATGTCCTTTTGGAGCCGGACCAGGGGAGCGAGTTTGTCCTCGGTCCAGACCTTCATCACCTGGGGGTTCTTGTCCACGGTGCCCCAGCCGCTGCACGGTGCGTCCACCAGGATGTAGGGCCACGAGTTTTCTTCGAGGGGAAGCTCCTGCCCCTGATAGCAGGTGGTGACCACGTTGGGGAGATTCTGGGCTCGGACATTGGCCCGCAGGGTGGCCAGCCGTGAGGGGTTGACCTCGTTGGCCACGATCAGACCTTCGGGACCCACCAGCCGGGCCAGAAGGGTTGTTTTGCTCCCGGGGCTCGCGCACATGTCCAGAACCACACCGCCTTGGGGAGGGGCCAGGAGCAGGGGAGGGAGCATCGAGGAACGGTCCTGGATGTAGATGTAGCCGAACTGGTGGGCAAGGGCGTTCCCCAGTGCCGTGGGGCCTTGTGTGAGGCGACGGGCCAATGGATAACAGGGATCGTTTTCAAGGAGGAACCCCTCGGCCTGCAGCAGGGATTCCACGGATTCGGCCTCATGGGGACGGCAGTTGAGGCGGAAGGTTCGGGCAGGGGAAGGGTGTTGGTCGGAAGTCATGGCCTGCAGGGGTTCGGATTGGGCGCGGCGATGATGCGCGGTGCAGATCACCGCTAAACGAGAACCCCGGGTTCGTCCAGGCTTGGGTATCGGTGAAGATCGCTCTGGACCAAACCCCGTTTGAAAACCGTTGTTTTTGGGTTCATACCATCGCGATCCGAAATCCCTGATGAGCATCAACCTCTCTGCTTTTTTGCACCTCCCGGGGCGCAAAAAAGCGGGTAATTCGTGAATTACCCCTACGGATCTGCGAGGTATCACCGGGAGTCAATGGAAACTCAACCTCTCAAACGGGGGTTGGTTTGATTCATGTCCAACATGTTCTTGACAAGGCAAACCGACTCGACAAGAAGAGTGAACGTTCATTCCGTATCATTCAGCCCAAGGAAACAAGCATGTCCACAGCTTCTACCAAAGACCTGCGTACCGCCATCCTGGATGCCGCCCTGGATCTTTTTGCGGAAAACGGGTTCCACTCTTCCCCCATGTCGCGCATCGCGACCCTGGCCGGCGTGGGCGTGGGCAGCATCTATCGGTATTTCAGTGACAAAGACGCCCTGATCCACGCTCTCTTCGACAAGGTGGACACGCCCCTGAAGAAAGCCATGGAAGACAATATCGACACGTCCTTGCCCACGAATCTGCAGTTCATCCATTTTGTGAGCAACCTGATCCTTTATCTCAGTTCTCATCCCGGGGATTTCAGATTTCTCGAACAGTATTACAATTCTCCGTACGGCATCGACAAGGTCCACGCGGAAATCGTGGAAATTGACGGCAAGCCGACCACTCTGTTCACGCGACTCTTTTTAAACGGCCAGAAGGAAGGGTCCATCCGGCAACTGCCCCTTCCTGTCTATCCGGTCATGACGTTCGGGCCGGTCAGTTTTTTGGTCCGGTATTCCCTGTCCGGACGCATCACCGTGGACGATGCCATGATTCAGGCCACGGCCGAGGCGTGTTGGAATGCCATCAAGGCATGACAGGTAGCGGTACGGCGCGCCGTGCCCCTATGGGAATGAGGATATTTTCAAAAGATGAGCAAAAAATGCGTATAAACCATATGGAGGCATCTTGAAACGATACAACAAAAGCATAGCAGCCCTTGCGCCATACATTGTGGCTGCGGTCGTTCTGCTGGCAGCCGTGGCGCTCTCTGCCTGCGAGCAGAAGAAGGAAGCCCCGGAACAGCGACCCACCCCCCAGGTGACCGCCATGACGGTCCGTACCCAGCCGGTGGGGCTGACCACGGAACTCCCCGGGCGGGTGGCATGCTTCCGTACTGCGGAAATCAGGCCCCAGGTCAACGGGTTGATCATCAAACGGCTGTTCACCGAAGGGACGTTCATCAAAAAGGGCCAGCCGTTGTACCGGATCGATCCGGCCCCCTTTCGGGCGGCATTGGACAGCGCCGAGGCCGCACTGATCCGGTCCCGGTCCCAGCTGCCATCCATCGAGTCGCGGGCCGTTCGGTACAAGGAACTGCTGGCGGACAGGGCTGTCAGTCAGCAGGACTATGACGACGCAGCCGCTGCCCTGGCCCAGACCAAGGCGGATATCGCGTATTGGAAGACGGCCATGGAGACCGCGCGCATCAATCTGGGATACTGCAGTATCACCGCACCCATTTCCGGGCGTATCGGCAGGTCATCCGTTACCGAAGGAGCCATTGTCACAGCCTACCAGCCCGTTGCCCTGGCCACCATCAGACAGCTCGATCCCATCTATGTCGAGGTGCCCCGGTCGCGTACCGCCATGCTGCACCTGCGTGATCGGCTGAACTCGGGAGCCATCGTCAGGAACGGTGGGGAGGCCCATACAGTGGAACTTCTTCTGGAAGATGATTTTGTGTATTCCCACAAGGGGAGTCTGCAATTCAGTGAGGCGAACGTGGATGCGACCACCGGTTCCGTGATCATGCAGATCATCGTTGCCAATCCGGACCAGACCCTTCTGCCCGGGATGTTTGTCCGGGCGCGCATGGACGAAGGGGTCAATCCCAAGGGGATTCTCATTCCGCAGGAAGCCGTTTCAAGGGACCATAAGGGTGCACCTTATGTGTTGACCGTCAATGGGGAGAACAAGGTGGAGCTGAAGATGCTCACCCTTGATCGGGCCATGGGGGCTGCGTGGCTGGTGGCATCCGGCCTGGTTGCCGGTGACCGGGTCATTGTGCAGGGACGCCAGTCCATCCGGCCCGGCATGTCCGTCGAGATCGCCCCCGCTCCGTCTGCGGGCCAGGGCTCGGCCGGTGCCCATAAGTCCACGACCCCTGCTAAAGGAGATGCCTGATGCTATCGAGGTTCTTTCTGGAACGTCCGGTCTTTGCCTGGGTCATCGCCATCGCCATGATGGCGGCAGGCGGACTGGCCATCTACAATCTTCCCATTTCCCAGTATCCGCCCATCGCGCCGCCTTCCATCTCCATCGAGTCCTATTACCCGGGGGCCTCTGCCGAGACCGTGGAGAATACGGTCACCCAGATCATCGAGCAGAAAATGACCGGTCTGGACAGCATGCTCTACCTTTCCGGGAGCAGTTCGTCGTCAGGCACCTCGCGTCTCGACCTGACCTTTGCCCCGGGAACCGACCCCGACGTTGCCTGGTCCAAGGTCCAGAACAAGCTCCAGCTCGCCATGGCCAGCCTGCCTTCCGTGGTGCAGGAGCAGGGGGTCAAGGTCAGCAAGTCCACCAAGAACTATCTGATCATCGTGGGGCTTGTCTCCGGAGACGGGAGCATGGACGGGAACGATCTCAGGGACTATGCCCAGTCCAACCTGGAGAAGATCCTCTCCCGGGTGCCCGGCGTGGGCGAGGTCAATAATTTTGGCTCCCAGTACGCCATGCGGGTGTGGGTCAATCCGGACAAGCTGACCGATTACCGTCTGACCATGGCCGATGTCATCGGGGCCCTCCAGGCCTACAATGTCGAGGTCTCGGCCGGTCAGTTCGGTGGGGCTCCAGCGGTCAAAGGGCAGCAGATGAACGCGGCCATCGTGGTGCAGCATCTTCTCCAGACGCCCGAGGAATTCGCGGCCATACCCATCCGGACCAATGTTGACGGTTCGGTGGTCCGCATCGAGGATATCGGACGAACGGAACTGGGTACGGAACGCTACGACGTCATCGCCAACTACAACGGGATGCCGTCGGCGGCCATGGCCATCCGGCAGGCGGCGGGAGCCAACGCCCTGGATACGGCCAACGCGGTCAAGACGAAGCTCAAGGAGATGAGCCGGTATTTTCCGCCGGGCATGGAGGTCATCTACCCGTACGACACCACCCCGTTCACCCAGGTGGCCATCGACGAGGTTGCCAAGACCCTGGCTGAGGCGGTCGTCCTGGTTTTCGTGATCATGTATATCTTCATGGGTACCTTCCGGGCTACCCTGATCCCCACCATTGCCGTACCTGTGGTATTGCTCGGAACCTTTGCCGTTCTCGGGCTGTTCGGGTTTTCCATCAATATGTTGACCATGTTTGCCATGGTTCTTGCCATCGGGCTTCTGGTGGACGATGCCATCGTCGTGGTGGAAAATGTGGAGCGCATCATGGCCGAGGAAGGGCTGCCGCCCAAGGAGGCCACGGCCAAATCCATGGACGAGATATCCAGTGCCCTGATCGGTATCGGGTTGGTGCTCGCGGCCGTGTTCGGGCCCATGGCGTTTTTTCCCGGCTCAACGGGTGTCATCTACCGCCAGTTTTCCATTACCATTGTGGCGTCCATGCTGCTTTCCGTGCTCGTGGCCCTGATTTTGACCCCGGTCCTCTGCGCCTCGTTCATGAAACCCATCCCCAAGGGGCATGAGCCGGCCGACAATGCGGTTTTTTTCCTGCGCCCCTTTTTCCGGTGGTTCGACCGCGCCTTTTTCTGGTTCAGGGAGCTCTATGCCAGATTTGTGGGCCGTATTCTGCGCAAAAAGCTGCGCTATCTCCTTCTTTTCCTGCTCATAACCGGAGCCATGGGGTATTATTTCCAGCGCATGCCCACGGCCTATCTGCCCAATGAGGATCAGGGGATCCTCATCGTCCAGGCCATCCTTCCCGCGGGCTCGGCCCTGGAGCAGACCCAGAAGGTCATGAAGGACGTGCAGCAGTATTTTGCCATCCATGAGAAGGATACCGTGGAATCGGTGATGGCCATTTCCGGCATGAGTTTCAGCGGACAGGCCCAGAACATGGGGTTTGCCTTTGCCAAGCTCAAGGATTGGGATCTCCGGCAGACACCCGATACAAAGGTCCCGGCCATCGCGGGCAGGGCCATGCGGGCCTTTTCGCAGATAAAGGGGGCCAAGGTCTTTGCATTCCCACCACCTGCGGTCATCGAGCTGGGGAATGCGGTGGGATTCGATTTCCAGCTGCAGGACCGCGGCGGTCTGGGACACCAGAAGCTCATCGCCGCCAGAAATCAGCTCCTGGGTATGGCGGCCAAGGACCCGCGCCTTGTCCGGGTCCGGCCCAACGGCATGAATGATGTGCCCGAATACCATATCGATATCGATTGGGCCAAGGCCGGAGCCCTGGGGGTGCCGGTCTCTTCCATCAACCTGACCCTTTCGGCGGCCTTCGGCAGTGCCTATGTGAACAATTTTATCCAGGCGGGGCGGGTCAAGCGTGTCTTTGTCCAGGCCGATGCCCCGTACCGTATGCTGCCCGAGGATCTCAAAAGAATATATGTTCGCAACACTGCGGGCGGGATGGTTCCCTTCGAGTCCTTTGCAACGGGAACATGGACCACGGGGTCCCCGCTCCTGGAACGGTATAACGGGTTTTCTTCCATCAATATCTGGGGCGAACCCGCGCCGGGGAAAAGTTCCGGTGATGCCATGCAGGCCATGGAAGAATTGGTTTCCAAACTGCCCCAGGGCATAGGCTTCGACTGGACGGGCCTCTCCTACCAGGAACGCATGGCCGGTTCCCAGGCACCGCTTCTGTATGCCTTTTCCATATTCGTGGTCTTTTTGTGTCTGGCGGCCCTGTATGAAAGCTGGCCCATTCCCATTGCCATCCTTCTCTGTCTTCCCGTGGGGATCATCGGCGGGGTCATGGCTTCGACCGTGGAGGGGATGCCCAATGACGTGTATTTCCAGATCGGTCTGCTCACCATTCTGGGGTTGACCACCAAGAATGCCATTTTGATCGTCCAGTTCGCCCGGGCCAAGGTGGATGCGGGGGCCCGTCTGGTCGAGGCCACCCTGGAGGCGGCCAGGTTGCGGCTTCGTCCCATCATCATGACCTCACTGGCCTTTGGGTTCGGCGTGCTCCCCCTGGCCCTGGCCTCGGGTGCCGGTGCCGGTGCGGAAAATGCCATCGGCGTGGGCGTGCTGGGTGGGATGGTCACCTCGACCATTCTGGTGACCATGTTTGCCCCGCTGTTCTACGTGATCATTTATAGGGGCCTTGGAAGACACCGGAAGAGGGTGGCCATGAAGCATACGGAATTGGATACTCCCGGAGGGAAAGGCGATGCATAAGCTCAATCGTACGAACAGCGGTCACAAAAGCAGAATGCCAAAGATTGTTTCTCCAGCCCCTCCCGGGGGGCTGGACAAACGGGCGATTCATCACGAATCGCCCCTACGGGTTTCGGGGCGTGTTGCTGGAGATAGGTATGCGCAGATGCTTAGCATGATGAAGACAGTGGTTCTTTGTGCCGGGTTGGTCCTTGTTCTTGGGGGATGCACACTGGCTCCGAAATACGAACGGCCCGGTGCGCCTTTTCCAAATGGCTGGGAGCAGAGCGGGCAGGGGAACGCGACCGGCGAGACCGGGGCACCCACCGCTTCCGAGATGGCGTGGGAAGACTTTTTTCCCGACGAGAAGCTCAGGCAGGTCATGGATCTGGCACTGGCGAACAACCGTGACCTTGAACTGGCGGTCCTGAACGTGGCCCGGGCCCGGGCTCTGTACGGGGTGCAGCGGGCCGAGCTGTTTCCCGGGGTCGGTGCCACCGGCTCGGCAACCAAACAGCAGACCGCCTCCGATTTTACCACGCCCGGTACCTCCCGGACATCCAAGGCCTTCAGTGTGGATCTGGGTATCGCTGCCTGGGAAATCGATTTCTTTGGTCGTATCCGTAGCCTGAAGGACCAGGCCCTGCAGGAATATCTGGCGACCGAAGCGGCCGCGCGCAGTGTTCGGATCGCCCTGATTTCGAGCGTGGCCCGGGCATATATGGATCTGGCCGCCAACCGGGAGCATCTCGCCCTGGCCCGGTCCACCCTCGGGGTGCAGGAAGCCACGCTGTCACTCATCAAGCGACGGTACGAGGTGGGAGTGGGGACCGAGCTGGATCTACGTCGGGCTGAGATTCCTGTTGAAACGGCCCGGGGAGACATCGCCCGGTACACCATGCTCGAGGCCCAGGCCATGAACGCCCTCAATCTGTTGGCCGGGGGAACCGTGCCCGATTGCTTCCTGCCCGGGGGACTGGAGGATATGGTCCCGCCCCATGCGGTAACCCCGGGCCTGCCCTCGGAAACATTGCTCAAACGACCGGACATCATGGCTGCGGAACACCGGCTCAAGGGGGGCTATGCCGTTATCGGCGCGGCCCGGGCCGCATTTTTTCCGTCCATCTCCCTGACGACCACTCTCGGGACCGCGAGCGACCAGCTTTCCGGTCTGTTCGGCTCCCATTCGGACACCTGGAATTTCACCCCCGCCGTGGCCATGCCCATCTTCGATCCCCGCACATGGGCGGCCTACAGGGTGAGCAAGGCCCAGCAGAAGATCCTGCTCACCCAGTACGAAAAGGCCATCCAGACGGCATTCAGGGAAGTGGCCGACTCCCTGGCTGTTCAGGAGCACATCGGCCGGCAGATAGCGGCCCAGGAGGCGCTTGTGGGGTCGCTGGAAAGGACCTATGAGCTGTCCGGCAAGCGCTATGAGCGGGGTATCGACAGCTATCTGGGCGTGCTGGATGCCCAGCGGTCCCTGGTCGAAGCCCGGCAGGGGCTCACATCCCTCGAGCTGGCCCGGCTGGCCAATGAGGCCAGGTTGTACGGTGTGCTTGGGGGCGGCGGTGACGGGCAACTGTTTCCACCGGAGGATTGTCAGTCGTCATGCCCGTAACCCACATCACCATCCAGCCCGAGGAAGCCGGGCAGAAGATTCTGCAGCTCTTACAGCGGCGGGTGGGGCGCGACGTGCCCAAATCCGCCCTCATGCGGGTCATCCGCAAGGGGCAGGTCCGGGTGGACGGTCGCCGGGTCAAACCCTTTGATCGGGTGGCTGAAGGCCAGGATGTGCGCATCCCTCCCTTTAAGACGCAGGAACCCGTTAATCCCTCCCCCTGCTCATCCCGGAAAGGATCGAACCCCGCGCTTCCCGTCGTGTCCGAGGAGCGGAACATGCTGGTGGTGAACAAGCCTGCCGGTCTTCCCGTGCATCCCGGAACCGGGTGGACGGACAGTGTGACAACCAGACTTCAGGCCATGTTCCCGGGCGCCCCCTTTGCCCCGGTTCCGGTGCACCGGCTGGACAAGAATACCTCGGGCATCCTGCTGGTGGCCAAGTCCTATGGATTTTTGCGGTCCATGCAGGATATGTGGAAACAGGGTGGGGTGGACAAGGTCTATCTGGCCTGGGTGCAGGGAGCGTGGATATCCCGTGGACCGGTCCGGCTGACCGACAGGCTGGCCAAGTCTGGCGGGCCAGGGCGGGAAAGAATGCGCACGGGGTCGGGCAGGAAGTCCACATGCGAGGTCACGCCCGTGGAGGTGCGACCCGATTCTTCCCTTGTTGCGGTGCGGCTTTTCACCGGTCGGACCCATCAGATCCGCGTCCAGCTGGGATCCCGGGGGTTTCCCCTGATCGGCGATCCCAAGTACGGCGGCCCGGCCCATGAAGCCATGCTCCTGCATGCCTGGAGGTTGTCCTGGGACGGGCTTTGTTTTTCGGTTCTCCCCCCGTGGACCGGGACGTTTCGGGTGGAAGGGATCGGGTTCTGAAGAAGAGTTGTCCCTTCTCCGTTACTTCCTTTTTTCCTATCGCCCCAAGGGCAGATATGGAATCTGCCCCTACGTCTCGCCTTCATCGTTCCCTTCTCCCTTTTTCCCGCTCCATCATCCATACCCGTCAAAAAACAGCCCCTGCCCCTTGCCCCCCGGTCGGATTGAAGGCATGTTGCGGGAGCTTTCCGCTACACTGCCGCTTCTTGTTCGTAACCATCCATTCCTCCTGAGACGTCTAACCGGAGATCCCGACCCATGGGTACGTTTCTGGCCGACCTGCACATCCATTCCCGGTTTTCCCGGGCTACAAGTAAAAATCTGACTTTCCGCAATCTGGCCGCATGGGCGAGTGTCAAGGGGCTCGATGTGGTCGGCACCGGGGATTTCACCCATCCCGGTTGGCTGGCCATGCTCGAGGATGAGCTCGAACCGGAGGATGGAGGGTTGTTCCGCCTCAAGGATCCCAAGGGGCTCAACCGCGAAATACCGGGCATGGAGGATATGGAACTGCCGTGCAGGACCAGATTTTTGCTCAGCACGGAGATAAGTTCCATCTATAAGCGCGGCGGCAGGGTCAGAAAGGTACACAACCTCGTATACATGCCCGATCTGGACGCGGTAAAGCGGTTCAATGCCAAACTTGCCCAGGTAGGGAACATTGAATCCGACGGTCGGCCCATCCTCGGTCTGGATGCAAGGGATCTTCTGGAAATGGTTCTGGACATCCATCCCGAGGCCCATCTCATCCCCGCGCATGTCTGGACCCCCTGGTTCTCCGTGTTCGGTTCCAAGTCGGGATTCAATACCCTGGAGGCGTGTTTCGGGGATCTTACCAAGGAGATTTTTGCCCTGGAAACCGGCCTTTCATCGGATCCGGCCATGAATTGGTTATGGTCCGATCTGGACCGGTTCGCCCTGGTATCCAATTCCGATGCCCATTCCGGGGCCAATTTGGGAAGGGAGGCCAATGTCTTCCACGGGACCAGGGACTATACCGGCATGTTCCGGGCCCTCAAGGGCCAGTTATCGGCCACTGAATTCCGGGGGACCATCGAGTTCTATCCCGAAGAGGGTAAGTACCATCTGGACGGGCACCGCAAGTGCGGGGTCATTATCGATCCGAGGGAGACAAGGCTTCACGGGAATATTTGCCCCGTCTGCGGCAAACCGCTGACCGTCGGTGTCCTCAGCAGGGTCCTCGAGCTGGCCGACCGGACCACCCCGGTCCGCCCTGTAGGACATCCGGGCTTTACTTCGCTCATCCCCCTGCCGGAAATTATTTCTGAGATCGTGGGCACCGGCCCCAAGACCAAGAAGGTCGCCAGGATGTATTTTTCCCTGATCGATCGGTTCGGCCCGGAGATGCAGATACTCAGATCGGTCCCCCTGGAGGATCTCAAGGAACGTTCCGCCCCATTGGCCGAAGGGATCGCACGGCTCCGCGAGGACCGGGTCATCAAGCAGGGGGGCTTTGACGGAACGTACGGGATCATTTCGGTCTTTTCCAAGGAAGAAAGGGAGTCCTTCAAACGGGGCTGTAGGTTGAAGAATATCCCTATTCCCTCACCACACGAGAAGAAGACAGCCGGCGGGGGAGGGCCATTCCCCGGCAAGTCGGTGTGCGGGGAGGAATCCGGACCCGCTGTCTTCACCCCCAACAGACTGCAGCAGAATGCCATGGAGGCTGGGGGTGGGCCGGTCCTCGTCCTTGCCGGGCCGGGCACTGGAAAGACCCAGACCCTGATGGGGCGGGTCGAGCGGTTGCTCGAACGGGGGGAAAATTCCGGTGATATCCTGGTCGTCACCTTCACCCGCAGGGCGGCAGGGGAACTCCGGGAGCGTCTCGCCGGGAACGGGGGAAAGGGGCAGGCCGTCAGGGCGGACACACTGCATGGCATGGCCTTTGAGTTTTGGACCCGGAAGCTCGGTGAGCCCCCGGTCCTCCTGTCCGAGGACGGGGCCAGGTCCCTTTTTGCGACCGCCAACCCCGGTCTCTCGGGACAGCCCCTGAAGAAGGCATGGGAGACCATGAACCGGGAGAGGGAACTTGGCCGTCCGGGATCTTCGGACTATTACCTGGCCTATGCCGGACAGAAGTCGGTCTGGAACCTGGTCGACTATACCGACCTTCTTGAATTTTGGCTGGAACAACTCCGTGGGGAGGTTTCCGGCAAGGAGCAGAACAATGCCTATGCCCATGTTTTGGTCGACGAGGTCCAGGATCTTTCTCCGCTGCAACTCTCCCTGGTGACCCGACTGGCCGGAACCAAAGGGGATGGGTTTTTCGCCATCGGGGATCCCAATCAGTCCATCTATGGATTCCGGGGGGCGAGTCCCGATGTCCGCGGGTATCTGCTCGACCGTTGGCCCGATCTGGAAACCATCTCTTTGGAAGAAAACTACCGTTCCGTAAACATGGTTCTCGACCTGGCACGGGGAGTCTTCCCCGAGGGGTCCGGCCTGACGGCCACGCGCCGGGACAGGGGCACGGGGATCGTGTTCACGGCCGGAACCGGAGGGCAGGAAGCGGCATGGATGGGCGGAAAGATCCTTTCCATGATCGGGGGGACCGGGCATTGGCAGGCGGACCGCGGTGACCAGGGCGGATTCGGGCCCGGAGATATCGCCGTTCTGGTCCGGTTCAGAGGGCTCATACCGCTTTATCGCAAAACATTTGAGAAGATGGGAATCCCCTGTTCGGCACCCGAGGCAGAGGCCTTTTTCAAGGAGCCCCGGGTAGAGATGATCCTCCGTCAGGCCGGGGAATCCCTGGGGATCATCACGGCAGGGAGTGGAACCATTTGTCCGGACGAGATTTTGGCAAAGGGGCCGGAACATGTTGCACGCTATGTTGGGAACACCCCCCCCTTTGATGCCATGTTTTGGAAGGGAGCCCCGTTTAAGGCGCTGGTAGCACGGTTCAAGGCGCACGGCTCATGGGCGGGCGTGTTGAACGAGATCAGCCTGGAGGACGAACTGGAACATATCCGATCCCGGGCCCAGAAGGTCCAGATAATGACCCTGCACGGGGCCAAAGGGCTGGAGTTCGAGGTGGTGTTTCTCCCCGCCCTGGAGGAGGGAGTCCTCCCCTTTGCCGGTGTGGATATCCTCACCGGCACGGTGAGCCACGACGGTTCCAGGACGGACACCGACGAAGAGCGCAGACTCTTCTATGTAGGGATGACCCGGGCTAAACAGCGACTGTATCTGAGCTACAGCAAGGAACGTCGGATCTTTGGTCACACCCTGCATGCCCGGCCTTCGCGGTTGTTGAGAGATCTTCCCCCCGGCATCCTCAGCGTCCGTTCGGCCAAGGCCCATACCAAGAGAAAGGAAAAGCAATTGAAGATGTTCTGAGGATGCCCCCCTCACGGGCGCGGTCTGCTGAAAAGGATTTTTTCGTAGAACGTACACATCCTGAGTGCCAGTTGGGGGGCGAGTCCCATTCCGCGTAACCGGCAATAGATGTGCAGTGGGTTGCAATAATGCTGCAGGATGGAGCGTAGATGGCGCATCGGCACGTATGGGTTTGGGTTCTTTTGCCTAGAGTGCAGCAATATCTGTACCTGCATTTCTCGAGTGCGCCCAAGAACAAACCACAGAAAAGAACTGTTTTTTCGGATTGTTCAGCCAAAATCGTGTTTGAAACGCGAGGTTGTCAAAACGGATTTTGGCTGTAATTTCAAGGCAACCAAACCGTAGGGGGGGGGCTGCGGACCGTCGTTTGGAGCAGGGGTTCGATAGAAACGCACTCTTCCAAACTGGCTTTGGTCTGGTTTCGCGAGGAATCTGCGCGGAGAAAAAAACAGGTAGGACATGTGGGGGGAGTGGATTCCGGAGGGACCGGAAAAATGTCGGGGTCTGCCGGACTGACTCTTCTCGAAAGTGATGGGGGCTGTGTCCGGACCCGGGCGGGTTGATTTGACTTGTCCCCCAAACTTATTAGAGATGAGCACCTTTGGTTTTGCGGGATCCGGGGATTATGCACCTGTCTTGGCGTCAACGCGCCGTTATCGGCAGTATCTCGGCCCGTAGACAGCACCATGCGGAGGTGACGGATTTGCGGCCCGAAAATCCGCCACCCTTGTTTTGTTCCCTGCCCCGGCTTCACTCCTATCGGATTGTTGGGCCGGGCATGGTTTGGGGCGACCAGGAATGGAATTATGGCATATTTTCGCAACCTTGATACACAAGTAGCCAACCTGCTCCGACTGCTCAAAAAGGACCAGCGCTGGCTCATCCTCATGAACGCCGATCCCGACGCCATGGCCTCGGCCATGGCCCTCAAGCGGATATTGGCCCGACGCGTGACCAGTGTGGGGCTGGCCTATGTCAACGAGTTGTCCCGACCCGACAATCTGGCCATGATGCGGCTCTTGCGCATCCCCATCAAGAAAGTGATCCCCACCCTGGCTGCGCAATACGACCATTTTGCCCTGGTCGATTCCCAGCCGCACCATCATCCCGATTTTGCCGATTTTACCTTTTCCATCGTCATCGACCACCATCCCATCCTTAAGGACCACCCCCCCCAGTCCCCCTTCCATGAAATCCGGCCTAGCTATGGATCGAACTCCACCCTGATGACGGAATTTTTGTATAACATGGGACTGCGCCCCGGCAAACTGCTGGCGACCGCCTTGCTGTACGGGATCAAGACGGACACCCAGAGTTTCGAGCGGGAATTCCACGATGCGGATATCAAGGCCTTCCGGTATCTGACCAAGTTCTACAGTTCCAATCTGCTGCACAAGATCACCCGCAGTGAATTCCGGGTCGAGTGGCTGAAGTATTTTTCCCAGGCCTTCCGCAAAATGCGTATACTCGGCAAGGGGCTGACCGCATTTTTGGGCGTGGTTGACTCCCCGGATATCCTGGTCATCCTTGCCGATTTTTTTATGCGTGTGCATGGGCTTTCCTGGGTGCTCATCAGTGGGTTGCATGACGGGAAACTCGTGGTGGTCTTCAGGGGGGACGGACTGCGCAGGGATATGGGTAAATTCGCCCAGAGCCTGTTCGGGAGTGTCGGGTCCGCAGGAGGGCACCGTTCCATGGCCCGGGCGGAGATCCCTCTGGAGAAAATTGGCAACCAGCATGCCCAGCAGTTCATTTTGGAGCGGTTGGCCAAAAAACGTAAAAAGGTAGCCTGCCCCAAGCCGTCCAAGGATTGATTGTTTTTTTATCCGTATGCAAAACTTCTTGTACGGGCGGATACATCGGTCCGCCCCTATGGTAACGGACTATTCCATTGAACGCTGAATTTTGGGAAACCCACCTGAATAGCCACCAAACTTACTACGTTCTGGAGAGAACATGTCACTCAGGAATCGTTTGGGTTTCACTAAAGAACCCGTGTATCTGGTCGACGGATCGGCCTTCGTCTACCGTGGATTCTACGCCTATCCGGATCTGAAACGTTCCGACGGGTTCCCCACGAATGCCATGTTTATCGTCCTGCGACTTCTGGCCAAGCTCATGCGCGAGGAAGAACCCGTGTATCTGGGATTCGTCCTGGACGGCAAGGGACCGACCTTCCGGCACGAGATGATGGAGAGTTACAAGGCCCAACGGCTGCGTATGCCGGAAAATCTGGCCGTACAGATCGGACCGCTCCTGGAAGGGCTTGGAAAGATGGGCGTGGCGACCATCGTGTCCGAAGGGGTGGAGGCCGACGATGTCCTGGCCGGCCTGGCAAACCGGTTCAAGAAGGACCGTCCTGTTGTTCTGGTGGGAGCGGATAAGGATCTGCAGCAATGCCTGGATGAGAATGTCTATCTCTGGGACCCTTCATTGAAAAAGGAGAAGCTGGTCACCCTGGAGGGCTTTTGCGAGCAGCAGGCACTCGTGCCCGGCCAGTGGCCCGACTACCAGGCGCTGGTGGGGGATACGGCCGACAATATCCCGGGGGTTCCCGGGGTGGGGCCCAAGACGGCTCTTGGCCTGCTCAAGCGGTTCCCCTCGCTGGAGGCGTTACGGGACGGTTTCGAGAGATTGACGGCCAAGGAGCAGACACGGCTCAAGCCCCATATGGAGAGCATCTTTCTCTACCGTGAACTGACCCGTTTGAAGACCGATTGTTGTGCGGATCAGCCCGTTTCCGGCCTAAAGATCGACCGTGAAAACATGGACGATTTCCTGGATTTTCTGGAGACCTATGAGTTCCGTTCCCTGGAGCGGGAATTCGAGGGCAGTACCCCGGGCGAGAGCAACGCGGCCCAAGGAACGACCAGCGCGGAGTTTGTCAAACCTCTTGGTGCGGATTCCCTGCCCAATTGCACGGGCAAGGACGTGGGCATGGTCCTGGAAGGCAAAGGGGTGCGTATTGCCGTGGAGGGCCTGGAATATAGATCCGGTTCATGCTCCATGGGATTGGTCACCGCCCTGGGGACGGCCCGATCCATTGCCGTGCCCTCGCTCAAGGAGGTCCTCTATCATAACCGGTTGTGGCACCTCGTGCCCCAGGGAACCTGGTTCGATATCGGATTGGCCGAGTATCTCCTCGATCCTGAAGAGCGTAATTACGGGTTCGAACGGATACGCGACGGATTGTCCGCAGAATTGGATATACATCCCGAAAACACCGCCCTTGCGGCCTGCAGGATCGGAAACATCCTGGGCAAACGTCTTGGTGCCGGTGGTTTCATGCCCCTTTTGCGGGAGCTGGAGCTTCCCCTCGTTCCCGTGCTGGTCAAGATGGAGCAAAACGGCATTCGGCTGGACATGGACGCCTTTGTCGCCTTTCTGGCCGAGGTGCAGGAGACGCTCGACCAGTTGACCGCGACCATTTACGAACAGGCTGGAACAACTTTCAATATCAGATCCAGCCAGCAACTGGGCGAGGTGCTTTTCGACCGTCTGGGCATTGTTTCCCGGAAAAAGACCCCGGGCGGCAAGCCGTCCACCTCGGTCCAGGCCCTGGAGGCCCTTGGGGGGGACCATCCGGTCATCGGAAACATTCTGCGTTACAGGACCCTGGAAAAACTCCGCTCCACCTATCTCGAACCCCTGCCCAAGCTGGTGGACAAGGACGACCGGGTCCATACCCATTTCAACAATCTGGCAACCGCCACGGGCAGACTTTCCAGCAGCAAGCCCAATCTGCAGAACATTCCCATCCGCGGCGAGTTCGGCCCGAGGATGCGCGGGTGTTTCATCGCCCGGCCCGGATATAAGCTGGTAGCCGCCGATTATTCCCAGATAGAGTTGCGTATCCTGGCCCACATGTCCGAGGACCCGCACCTGCTGGACGCCTTTTCCCGGAACGAGGATATCCACGCGCGCACCGCGTCCCTGCTTTTCGACAAGGAACCGGATGGGGTCGAGGTGGGCGAACGCCGCAGGGCCAAAACCATCAATTTCGGCCTGCTCTACGGCATGGGCCCCCAGAAGCTCGGCAAGGATCTGGGGCTGACCCTGAAGGAGGCCAAAATCTTTATTGCCCGGTATTTCAGCACATTGGTCAAGGTCAAAGAATTCTACACCACCGTTGAGGACCGTGCCAAAGCCAACGGCCATGTGACCACTATAGCCGGACGCAGGCGTTTGCTGCCGGATATCAATTCCAGGAACGCCAACCTGGCCCAGCAGGCCCGGCGTATGGCCATCAATACGGTGGTCCAGGGGTCGGCCGCCGATGTGATCAAAAAGGCCATGGTCGCCGTGGACAAGGACCCGGTCCTGGAAAATCTGCACGCACAGTTTCTCCTCCAGGTCCACGACGAACTCGTTCTCGAAGTTCCGGTTGAAAACGCCGTGCAGGCCGGAGAACGGTTGGCTGAAATCATGGGCGCAGTCTACGATCTGGCCGTCCCCCTGGCCGTGGACTGGGGCACCGGAGACAACTGGGCGCAAGCCCACTAAAAAAAGTGCGCAGTGCACAGTACGCAGTGTCCAGCAACGGCCCCGGACCACCATCGATCCCTGTCTCACCGGACCACCGGGGCCCCTTCCGTCCACTTGGTCCACTTATTTCCACCCCCCCCAACCCCAAGAGGCCTCCCATGCACGAAACCAGCCTCAACCAGACCATCACCGACTATATCTCCGGCGACGAAATCCAGGACACCACCTTTGAGGACCTGCGCCAGGCAATTGCCCGCATCCTTGTTGAGCAGCGCGGATATCCCAGGGATCGACTCCAAACCAAAGTGGCCCTGTCCTATGATATGGATGGGCAGCCCTTTGAAAAGATACTCGATCTTGTGGCCCTTGATCCCCAGGGAACCCCCGTTTTGCTGGTCATGTTCTGTCCCGGGGGCTTGGTTTCCTATATCCGGCAATACGTGGCCGCGGCCCGGCTTTTCCCCGGAGGTCCCATCCCCCTACTCGTGGTTACCGATTCCCGGGAGGCCAAGCTGGTCCGCTGCAAAGACGGGGAGATCCTCAAGGAAGGTTTCCACGCCTTTCCCACCTGGGAGGATCTTCAGGAATTGGCAACGGTTCATGTTTTTGAAGGGCCCGGTCCGGAGCGGATGACGCGGGAACAGCGCATTCTCTACGCCATGCACGATCTGTCAGGGCCGTGCTGCAAGGGAGAATGCTAGGGGCGTGCGCAGTAGGAAGAGCACGGGTTGCAGGAGTGGTGGGGAGCAGGTGCGGAAGAGGCCCGCTTTCCGGTCATGTGGGTGCATGGGGTGGAAAACGGGCCGGATGGAATCTTGGAATGATGGGCAAGGCTAGTCGGATTTTGTGGAATAGATCCCTTTGAGGGCATCCATGCTCGTGTCCGGGTTCATCAGACGGACCATCTCCCGGGCGACGTCCTTGGGGCTGAAGTCCTTGCTCGTGGTCTCGGTAACACACAAGAGCCAGCCGTTTTCGTCCTGCCCCAGATAGAGCTCGCGGTGGGTGGCGGCGCTGTCCTCGCACAGGACGCCGGTAGAAAAAAAGGGGCGGGCGAATTCATGCTCGTCCTCGGTCCATTTGTACCGGATGTCGTGGTCCGTGGCCGGTAGCTCGTTGAGATGTTTCCCGTTCCATGTACAGATGTCAAAAATTTCCTTGAGGTGTTCCCCTTTTTTGAATGCGGTGGTCATGATTGTCCTCCTTGGGGCGAAGGTGTGGTTTGGTGATATCGGGCGGCAACACTCCGGAATGGTGGGGCGCAGGTACCTTCCGGGCTGTTCCCTGGTCGATTTTGAGTGACCCTAAACCCAAAAGGGGTCTTTTTCAATAGGCATATGCCATGCGGGAGTAATGATATGGATATGATACCGATCGAGACGCGGCAGCGGGAGGTGCTCCAGGACATAACTCCCCTCGTCCGTGAGTATGTCCGTGCGAATGGATGCGACCATGGGGTGCTGACGCTGTATTCCCCCCATACTACCTGCGCGGTGACCATCAACGAGGGGGCTGATCCCGATGTAGCCCGGGACCTGATCACGACACTCAAAGGGCTCGTACCCCTGCACGGGGACTACCGCCATGCCGAAGGCAACAGTGATGCCCACGCCAAGACCTCGCTGGTCGGCCCCAGCCAACAGGTTCTTGTCGAAAACGGCAGACCGTGTCTGGGGACATGGCAGCGCATCTTTCTGGCCGAATTCGATGGGCCGAGATCCCGGAAATTATGGGCCATGTGGCTGGGGGGGTGATGTCCGGACTCGGCGGAAAGCTGCGCAGGCTGACCGGAAAAGGCCGTCTCCCCGTGTTTGCGGTCGGGGGGGCGCTGACCCTTCTATCCTGTGTGTTGTTCGTCCATGAGCCCCTGTTCTTCAAATATTTTGACCAGCGGTTCTACGATATCCTCCTGCGTAACGGGGCCAAGACAAGCCATAGCACGGTCCCGGTCATCGTCGATCTGGACGAGGCGAGTCTCAGAGAATACGGTCAATGGCCCTGGCCGAGATATCGGATGGCCCTGCTCCTGGAAAAGATCCGGCAGAGCGGGGCACTGGCCGTGGGCATGGATATCGTGTTCGCGGAAAAGGACCGCTCCTCTCCTTGCGTCATGCAACAAGAGATCAAGAACGATCTGCATCTGGATATAGGCTTCACAGGCATTCCCCCGGCACTCATGGACAATGATGTCCTCTTTGGCGATATCCTGGCAAAGGGGTCCTATGTCCTGGGCTATTATTTCACCTTTGGTGCCGGGACGGTTTCTCCCCCTTCTTCGTGCACGCTGCCCCCGCTCAATGTTTCCGTCGTCAAACAGTCCGGTTCCGGCGGTGTCGATGAGTATCTGTACACCCCGGACGGGGTTGTCGCCCCCATTGTCGAATTGGCCACCCCCTGTCCCGGGGCCGGATTTTTCAATACCGTCCCGGATATGGACGGGGTACTCAGGAAGACCCCCCTGGCCGTGTACTGGAACGGTAGCGTGTATCCCAGCCTTGCTTTGGCCACCCTGCTCCAGGGAATCCCCGACCAGCAGGTCATACTCAAACTCTCCCCCGGCGGGATCGAATCCATGAATGTCGGGGGCAGGGTCATTCCATTGGACCGCCATGGGTGTCTCCATGTCCATTTCAAGGGTCCGGAAAAGACCTTTACCTATTATTCGGCCAAGGACGTTTTGGCCGATAACGTGCCGCCGAATGTTTTTGCCGGAAAGGTTGTTTTCGTGGGAACGTCCGCAGCCGGTTTGAAAGATCTGAAAACAATCCCGCTGGATACGAACTATCCGGGAGTGGAGGTCCACGCGACCATCGTGGACAACATCCTTTCAGAAGATTTTATCCTGCGTCCCGATTGGGTCATAGGACTAGAGTTTCTGCTCCTTCTTCTTGCCGGAACAACAACCACCATGATCATCACCTGGACCCGGTCCCGTTGTGTTTTGCCCGTGGTTCTCGCAATGGGTGGGGGGATCGTGTACGGTTCTTTTTTCGCTTTTAGGCAATGGAGTATCGTACTCTCCCCGGTTTTTTCCCTCCTTGTGCTCGCGGAAAATTTTTCCGTGCTGACCCTGCTCAAATTTTTCTTTTCGGAAAAGGAAAAATATTTTTTCCGTAAGGCCTTCTCAAAGTATGTCTCCCCGGCGGTCGTCGAGCGGATTGTCAAGAATCCCAAACGGCTGAGCCTGAGCGGAGAGGAAAGGGACGTGAGCATCCTCTTTTGCGACATCAGGGGGTTCACCACCATCTCCGAACGGCTTTCGCCCGACCAGATCAGCTCTCTGCTCCACGAATATTTTTCACCCATGACCAGGGTGATCACCGAGCATTTGGGGACCCTGGACAAGTTCATCGGGGACGCGATCATGGCCTTTTGGAACGCCCCGGTGGACGTTCCCGGTCACCAGCTCCAAGCCGTCAGGGCGGCCATCGGGATGCTCGTGACCCTGTATTCGATGAACGAGGATTTCCAAGAGCGTTATGGCGTCAGCCTCCGCATCGGCATTGGTTTGCACTCTGGCCGGGTCAGCGTGGGGAACATGGGTTCGGCGGAGCTTTTCGACTACACGGTCCTCGGGGACAATGTGAACCTGGCCTCCCGTCTCGAGGGATTGACCAAGTTTTATGGGGTGACCCTGCTGGTCAGTGAGGACATCGTGGCCCATTGTGGGGAGGAGTTCGTGCCCCAGGAGATCGACAGGGTTCGGGTCAAAGGGAGGAGCCGGGCCGTGACCATCTACAACCTACATTCCAGGGAGCGGGCCCACCGGCTCAAGGATGAATTGGACCTGTACGCGAAAGGGGTGGACCTGTACCGCGGGCGCGGATTCAAGGAGGCTGGAGAGGTTTTTGCGCGGTTGCGTGCGGATTTTTCAGATATCAAGCTGTATGCACTGTACCACGAACGGTGCATCGAGTTGGACAAAAATCCGCCGGATACCGGATGGGACGGGGTCTATAGCCATACAAGCAAATAAATTGGGGGGCTCTGGGTGTCCTTGGGGGGGGATCCCTGGTTTTTGGGGGATCACCGTTCCCGCAACGCCTGATCCAGTGTATTCAGGTAGGGCTCGATGAAATACTCCAGAACAGTCCGTTTCCCGGTGTGGATATAGGCTATCACCTGCACCCCCGGATAGAGACGGTATTCGTGCCCGTTGGAGGTGAAGGAATGGGCCTCGGTTTCGATGCGGGCCGTGTAAAAGGTCTCGCCATCCTTTGCCGCGTAGGCGTCCGGACTGATCCGGGTCACCTTTCCCTTGATACTCCCGAAATATCTGGCGTCCCGCGAGGCCAATCGGATAACCGCCTGCTGGCCGGACTGGACGAAGCCGATGTCCCTGATGGGCAGTCTGGCATCAACGACCAGCTTGTCGTCCACGGGCACGATATCCAGAATGGGCTTGCCCGGCTGGACGATCCCTCCGGTGGTCACCAGATAGATGGTCTTGACGATCCCGTTGACCGGTGAACGGATGGTCGTCCGCATCAGGGTATCAGTGAATTTTTTGAGCCGCTGTTCGAACTCCTTGAGTTCCTGCCGTGCCTTGTTCAGTCTCTCCCCAGCTTTTTCCCGGAATTCTTGCTTGAGAAAGGAACGTTTTTCCCGTGCCGCGGTCAGTGCGGACCGGGCCTTTTTCAGCTCGGATGTGTCTTCCTGGATCTTTCCGTCCAATTCGGCTTTTTCCCTGAGGAAATTGAGATGCTTGTACTGGGTGGTCAGATTGTCCTTGAGCAGGTCTTTGCTGATGGCGATCTGATCGTTCAGGAGTTTCAGGCTGTGTCCGTTGCTCGTGAGCCGGTTTTGGATCCGGTTGATATCCTGCTTGCGCTGCTGGATGCGTTCGCTCTGTTCCGCCATTTGACTGGCGTGGCGGCGCAGGCTGTTGGTAAACTGCTCGCGGGCCTGCCTGACCAGCTCGGGATGGGATTGCTCCAGATCTTCCGGAAAGGTGATGCTCTTTGCTTCCCTGGATTCGGCTGCGAATCGGGCGATATCCGTTCGCAATGAAAGGATACGGATTCTGATTTCCTCCACGCTGGCTCCGCTCACTGTTTCCTCCAGTTCCACCAGAGGCTGGCCCACGCTGACCTCTTCACCTTCCTTGACCAGAATTTCCCTGATGATCCCCCCCTCCAGATGCTGGATGGTCTTGACCTTGGAACTGGGTACGACCTGGCCCATGGCCAT
>NZ_JBUDSQ010000006.1:0-74869 GCF_054921335.1 Desulfoplanes sp.
TACCGGGTGCGGCTTTGCACACCCCTCGCGGTCAAGAGATGCGGTATCTATGTGGACTCGCCCCGGTTGTCAAACACTTTTTCGAAAAAACTCAAATTGATCGTCCGGAACCATACTTCCCCGCTCCCACGGCCCCTTGCCCTTTCTGGGAACGCCGAGCGTCTGCTCGGCATTTGGTGCAAGAACAAAGGCGGTTGCCCATCCATCAATCACCGGGGGTCCCACCCCCTATCCCCTCCCTCCTCCCCATACCGGGCCGAGCAGACGCTCGGCGTTCCCAGGGGAGAATTGGTGTTAGCATTTTTGAATTCCCATCAGTTCCTGTCCGCCTGTTGCCTACGCCCACCCCTTTTGACTTTCCCGAATGCCCACCTTACACCAACGCCAATCAGCCGTTGTACGACCACATCAATAAGGATCTACCATGCAAACCACCCTCGACTGCATACCCTGCTTCATGAACCAGGCCCTCAAGGCGGCCAGGATCATCGCCCCTGACGATTTTGATCTGCACAAAAAGGTACTCCTGGAATGGGCATCCATGCTGCCATCCCTCGACCTGACCGTCTCACCCCCCGCCCTGGCAGGCATCATGTACAAACACCTGGCCACTCTCTTTAAAACAGAAGACATCTTTGCCGACATCAAGAACCAGGCCAATACCGACGTGCAGCGCCTCCTGCCCGGCTTCCGACAAACGCTTGCCGTAAGTCCTGATCCGCTCTTCGACGCACTCCGCCTTGCCATCATCGGCAACTATATGGACGCGGGCACCCCTACCCAGCATGGTTGGGAACAGGCTATGAAAGAAGAAAGGGACGCTTCATGGGCAACCACCCATTATCCGGGATTCAGGGAACGGCTGTCTTCTCCCCGATCCGTCCTCATCCTCGGTGACAACGCCGGAGAGATCGTCCTGGACACCCTGCTCGTGGACGAACTCGTCCGTCTCGGCCATGAGGTGACCTATGCCGTTCGCGGAACTCCGATCCTGAATGATGCAACCATGGACGACGCAAAACGGGTGGGCATGACCGACCGGTGCGAGGTCATCACATCGGGCGTGGACACTCCGGGCACTGTACTCGAACGATGCACTGAGGACTTCCTGGATCGCATGGACAAGGCCGAAATCATCATCAGCAAGGGCCAGGGAAATTTTGAAGCCCTCAAAAACGAGAGGACCGGGATCTATTTCGCCTTCAAGGTCAAATGCCCGGTGGTCGCAGCCATGACCGGACGGCCGGAAAAAACATCCATGTTCGAGTATATATAATGGAAGGAGGCACTCCTGCAATGCGTTCCAACGACATGGCCCTTCTGATCATCGACATGCAGAACGATTTCGTCCTCCCCGGAGGACCGGTCCATGTGGCCGGAGCGGCTTCGACCATTCCGGCCATCAAAAGCATGCTTGAAACATTCAGAACGAATGAACATCCGGTTTTCCACATCACCCGCGAATATCGTCCTGACGGCTCGGATGTGGAGAAATTGCGCCAGAAGGACTTCCTGGAAAACCGGCCATTCGTGCTCTCCGGCACCCAAGGGAGCGCAATCGTCAAACAGCTCTCTCCCATTCCGGGAGAATACCGGGTGATCAAGAACCGGTTCAGCGCGTTCATGTTCACGGAACTCGATCTCATGCTCAGACGGCTGAACATCTCCCATGTGGTGGTCACCGGCACCCAGCTCCCCAACTGCGTCCGGGCCACGGTGTTCGATGCTCTGTGTCTGGACTATGACGTGACGCTGATCACAGACGGTTGCTCGGCACAGACATCCGAAATCGCCAAAGCAAATATTACGGACATGGCCAATGTGGGGGTGCGGTGTATGGGATCGGAGCAATTTCTGAAAGGGGTTGAGGGGGTTACGTTGTAGTACCTTACTCAAAAGGTTCTGTTATAAAAAACAAGAAAATTCTATAACCGCCTGAACTTAAAACTTAAAACCTAAAACGTAAAACTGCGGCTTGGCCGCTTTAGGTTTTAGGTTTCAGGCAAAAAGCTGGCTCATCCCGTCTCTTGTCTCCTGCCCCCTGTGGCCCATCCTATTGGTTTCCCGCCTAAAACCTAAATCCTAAAACCTGAAACCGCCCTTCCTCATATTCCGCAAAGCCGGCAATGTCTGCCGAACCTCGCGAATCCTTTCTTTGTCGCACCGAACACGTACAACGCCGGCTGCCTTTTCGCCCCCGTCCGCGAGCACCTCTCCCCAGGGATCGACAATCATGCTATGGCCAAAAAGGTCCATGCCGGTTTCCTGATTTTTCCCGCACAAGGAGGCTGATGCCGCATAGCATTGATTCTCCACAGCCCGGGCCCGAAGGAGCAGATGGCCGTGTGCCTTACCCGTTCGGGCGGTGAAGGCCATGGGGCAGAGGATGAGATCCATAGGCGCGCACGCCCTGAACAGCTCGGGAAATCGGATGTCATAGCAGATGGACAGGCAGATCCGCCATCCGTTGAACCCCCATACAACCGGTCCGGAGCCGTGGGAATAAAGTCTCGTCTCATCAACACCACCGGGCCGATCCGGCTCGAGCTGGAAAAGATGCATCTTGTCGTACCGTGCGACCAGGGCTCCAGTGGGCCCATAGGCAAGGGCCGCATTGCGGATGCCGTCCCCATGGATCACGGGAACCCCTCCACAAAGCACATGCATTCCATGACGTGCGGCAAGCCCGCCAAGCTCCGTGTTCAGCACGGCCAAGGTTCGCGCACTGGACCGCACGGTTGCACCATTGCCCAGACAGAGTGCGGTTTCCGGCAGAACAGCCAGGTCACAGCCCGAGCACTCCCCGAGCAACCGGTCGATGCTCCGGATATTGGTAGCCCTGTCAGGTACGGCCTGCATCTGAATCAGGGCGAGTTCAAGAGTATCCGCCACGTCCATTACTCCCTGGTCTGCAAAAAACGGTCGGCTTCATCTTCCTTCATGCCGAAGCTGTGCTCAGGTCCGGGAAACGTCCCGCCGGCAACATCGTCCCCGTACTGACGCAGGGCCTGGACAATCTCGCCTCCGAGCGTTGCGTACTGTTTGACGAATTTGGGCGTGAACCGGTCGAAAAGCCCGACCAGGTCATGATACACGAGCACCTGCCCATCGCACTCCCTGCCCGCCCCGATGCCGATGGTCGGGATGGTCAATGCAAGGCTGATCTCCCGGGCCAGAACATCGGGCACACATTCGAGCACGATCATGAACGCCCCGGCTTTCTCCAACGCAATGGCGTCCTCCACCAGGGCACGCGCCGAAGCCGCATCCTTGCCCTGAACCTTGAACCCGCCCAGATTGGTCGCGGTCTGGGGGGTCAACCCGATATGGGCGCACACGGGAATTCCGGCCCGACACAACCCTTCCACCTGGGGCACGACCTCCCGGCCACCTTCCAGCTTGACCCCGTCGCATCTTCCTTCCTTGATCAGCCGTCCTCCGTTTCGAACCGCCTGCTCCACGGAAACCTGGTAGGACATGAAGGGCATGTCTCCGAGGACGAAGGCCTTTTCAGTCCCACGCATGACCGCCTTGATATGATGGAGCATCTCCTCCATGGTCACGGGCACCGTGGAGTCATACCCCAGCACGACCATGCCCAGGGAATCACCCACCAGGATCATGTCCAGCCCGGCCTTGTCCACCATGCGGGCCGTGGGATAGTCATAGGCGGTGACCATGGTTATCTTTTGTCCCGCTGTCTTGCGGGAAGCGAGTTGAGGAATGCTCATTTTAGTTGCCATGATGTTCCTCCTCATGACGTTGAAATCAATTGGGGCCAGCAAGTGCCTCCGGATCAATCAGAACATTGTCGATCAACCGAGCATTACCTAGATACATGGCCACGGCAAGAACCACCGGCCCAAAAATAACGGAAACCGACTGCATGGAATCCGGGTCCACGACCTCGAAATAGTCCAACCGGCCGCCGGGGATATGTTCCCCGTAAAATGCCGTAATCGTATCCAGCAATGCAGCGGTCTGTCTCTCTCCGCCCCTGATCCAATCCCTTGCGGCCTGCAGTCCCCTGTACAATGCCGGAGCCTGCCCGCGTTCCTCGGAGGTGAGATAGGCGTTGCGCGAACTCATGGCCAGCCCGTCTTTTTCGCGGACAATGGGACGCCCCACAACTTCCACCGGCATATTCAGATCCCTGACCATCCGCTTGATGATGGCCAATTGCTGGCGGTCCTTTTCCCCGAACGCAGCCACATGGGGCTGGACCAGATTGAACAGCTTGGTCACCACTGTTGCCACTCCCCGGAAGTGAACGGGCCGGGTCGTACCGCACAGTCCCTTTGCCAGCTCCGGCACCTCGACCCAGCTAGCGTGATCATCCTCATACATGGTTCCGGGCGGGGGGATGAACAAGATATCAGCACCGTGCTCTTGGGCCAGCCTCGCGTCCCGCTCTTCGTCTCTGGGATAGGCGTCCAGGTCCTCACCCGGTCCGAACTGGGATGGATTGACGAACAGGGACACGACCAGGATATCACACTGCCTGCGGACCCAATCCATCAGGGAGAGATGGCCTTCATGAAAAAATCCCATGGTCGGGACCAGGCCGATCTTTGTGGTTTTCCTATATTCCAGACAGACCTGCTGCAATCTGTCGGAGGAAGTGATTATCTCCATCTACCCGATCCCCCCGTAGACGATCCCCAGCACCAGCACGAGCATGGCCACCAGCGGGAATACATACTGCAGAAAAAACCGCAGCCGCCCGCCATACACCCGCCCGGCTCCGGTATTGATCTCCGCCATGGCCCGGTCGGCCCCGTAGGCCCAGAAAAAAGCCACCTGGATGACCAACGCGCCAAAGGGAAAAAGATAGATAGTGATAATATCCGCCCACTTGCCGAAGAGCCCCATGTTCAGGTCCAGGGGCAGACCGACCACAAAGGCCAGGGCACCGACCAGAAGCACGGCCACGGGACGCTCCAGCCCAAGCCGTTCGATGGCCGCCTCCACAGGCACCTCCAGGAGATTCAGGGCCGAGGAAAGCCCGGCCAAAACAATGCTCAGAAAGAACAGAGCCCCGAAAAGATGGCCCTGGGGCATGCTTTCGAAAATCCGGGGCATGGTCACGAACAGCAGTCCCGGCCCGGACTGGAGATCCAGACCAAAAGCGAAAACCGAGGGGATGATCACGAACGCGGCCAGCAGCGAGGCGCTGGTGTTCATGATCACCGTCTTGAAGGCAGAATCGGGTATGTCCACATCCCTGGTCAGATAACTCCCGTAGATGAGCATGCCACCGAGGCTCACGGTGAAGAAACTCTGGCCCAGGGCCATGACCCATGTGGTGATTTCCCCCAGTTTGGACCAGTCGGGCTGGATCAGATACTCCACCCCTTTGAGGGAGCCGGGCAGGGTCAGACTCCGGATGAGCAGGATCAACAGCAGTCCGAAAAACAGGGGCATGGCCACCTTATTGCACTTTTCCAACCCCTTTTCGATACCGGCAGCCACGAAGATCATGGTCAGAAGCATGGCCGCCAAATGCCACGGAATGGACGACGATGTCCCGGCCAGTCCGCCGAACAGCCCGCCCGGATCCACCCCCCCGAACCCGCTGAGCAGGGCGAAAAAGAAATACTTGAGAATCCAGCCCAGCACGATGACGTAAAAAACCAGAATCCCGAACAAGGCGACCACGGGAATGGCTCCCAGCAGCCCCCCGACCACGGGCCGCTGGGGCGAAAAAGTCTTGACCAACGCGCCCATGGGACCGGCCTTCTGACTCCGCCCAAAGGCCAGCTCGGCAATGAGCCCGAACACAACCATCCCGAACACGAACAAAAAATAGGGAACGAGGAAGGCGGCCCCACCGTAAGAAGCAAGCCGCCACGGAAACAACCAAATATTCCCCAGCCCGATAGCCGCCCCCATACATGCCAATATAAAACCCAGTTTGCCGCTCCAGCTTTCACGTTCCATCGATCGATTCTCCCTGCTAAGCATACGTGCAAAACCATCTATACCAACATTAGCCAAAATCTCTTACAAGGGACGATTAAAAATCGCCCGTTTTAGGATCCTTCAAAAAAAGCATCCATGAGGACTGCTCGGTATAGTCCAGCTCGGAGGAACATCCGGCTTCCTTCCAGAGGACATCGTCGATATTCTTGAAAATCTCTTCAAACATACGTTTTATGCCTTTTGCTCCGCAATACTATTGATACCATACCCGGACATCCCGGCCGAGAAGGAAATGAACAAAAAAAATTACCGACCAATCCGTTCCACCACCCGAAGATACGCGGAAGAAGAGGTTGTCGGCCGATACGGATCCGGATATGCCCGAACCCATATGGAATGTACTACTCTGCGCACCGCTATCGGACAACGACAACCGTACCAATGGCAGACCAGCACTTGGCATACTACCCGATGGAATTCAACACATTGCAGGATGCCACAACAAGGTCTGGATAAACCCAGCCCCAGCAAGAGAGCTTACAAATCCAGAATGCCAAAGAATGTTTTTGCAGCTCCTCCCGGGGAGGTGCAAAAACGGGCGAATCGTGAATCGCCACTACAGATCTATCCGGAATGATTGCATTTATGACAATTCATGCCGGGAATTGCTGGAGAATAGCTGGCCGCCGAGCTACTGAAAATAGTGTCCCCACGTGCACTCTTTGCCAACAAAAACTCATCTACGCTGATCAGGTACAAAACAGCGGGCATGTGCCCGCATCATCCGCATAAGCCCACACTACTACAGGAGTCTCTCCATGACCTTGTCCCCTGTCGACCAATCCCAGGCCCAGGACGCCGTCTGCCTCGGCAACAACATCTGGTGGGTCGGCCACTATATGCCCGAGGACAAATTCCAGTGCCATGTGTACCTCATCGTCAACGGAGAAAACTCCGTGCTCATCGATCCGGGCTCCAAGCTGACCTTTGCCCATACCCTGCGGAAAATCGAACAGGTCATCCCTTTCAGCCACATCCGTTATTTCGTCTGCCATCACCAGGACCCGGACATTGCAGCGGCCCTGCCTCTTATCGACCAGCTTGTCTGCCGCGAGGACGCCGTTATCGTCAGCCACTGGCGGGCCATCGCCCTGCTGCGCCACTACGGTCTCACTCTCCCCTTCCTCTGCGTGGAAGAACACGAATGGAAACTGGACCTGGGGGACCGGGAGCTGGACTTTGTATTCACCCCCTATCTGCATTTTCCCGGGGCCTTCTGCACCTTTGATCCCCAAAGCCGGATACTTTTTTCAAGCGACCTGTTCGGGGGATTCACCGACGGCTGGAAACTTGTGGCCGAAGACGAAAGCTATTTCGAGTCCATGCGTCCCTTCCACGAACACTACATGCCTTCCCATGACATCCTGTATCACAGCCTTCTCAAGCTGGAACAATTCCCCCTGCAGGCCATCGCTCCCCAGCACGGTTCCATCATCCCCCAAAAACTGGTCCCGTATATTTTCAGCGAGCTCAAAAAACTGCAATGCGGCATATATCTTCTCACCCACACCAGCACGGATGTGATCCGGCTCTCGGAACTCAACCGGATGCTGCAACGGTTCATGCGATCCATTGTCAGCTATCGGGAATTCGGTGATGTTGCCTCGGCAATGCTCGATGAAATCCGACACGTACTCCCAGCCGACCGCCTTGAATTTTATGCATGGGACGAAGAGACCAACCTCCATCTCGCGCCGGAAACACGGTATCACGGCACCACCCGCACGATTCCTGCCGACTACGGCCATTTCGTCAACCTGGACGAAAAAAAATGTCTGGAAATATATATGGATGAAGAGGAGGGGGGAAATACAGCGATTCCCCGGCCCGATCCGGTCGGATCCAAGAACCTTCCTGTTCCCATGCCGCTTTTTTCACCGGCACTGGGGAAGACCACGGGCCTGGCGCTCCTCCACCTGACAAGCCCGGTCATCCTGGACAAGGAAACCAGGGACACCCTCCTGCAAATGAGCATGCCGCTCAGCGTGGCTGTGGAACGGGAACTGATGTACCGCAAGATGGAGATCGAACGCCAGAGCTATTACCAGCGCTCCATCCGCGATCCCCTCACGGGACTCTATACCCGAGAATATATGACGGAGACATTGCAGAGGCTCATGGCACTGCATGACCGTGACGCCACGGCCGGCATAGCCCTGGTCATGCTGGATCTGGATCATTTCAAACGCATCAATGATACCTACGGACACAATGGCGGCGATGAAGTTCTTCGGACGGCGGCTGCCGCCATAAAGAACACGCTACGCGGGGGCGATATTCCGATCCGCCTCGGGGGAGAGGAGTTTGCGGTTTTCGTCAGCGGACAAGACAGTGGTGAGGCCGCGATTCTGGCAGAACGGATCCGCACCGGTATAGCGGCACTCACCTTCAGCGCCCCCATGGACACGGTACAGATGACCGTCAGCTGCGGCGTGGCCTACCGACAGCAGCAGGAAAAACTGACCGATTTCGTGGCAAGGGGAGACCATGCCCTGTACAGGGCCAAAGAAACAGGAAGGAACAAAGTATGTATTGCAGAAAAACAGGACGGGGAGCAGAGCTCATGAGCCGGGACATAGCCGTCGGGATCTTCTGGGAACAGACCCCGACACATGTCCCGGCTCCCCCTTCAGAATAAACCATGACCGCCATGCCCGGATGCTCCTGCAAAAAGTTGAAAGACGGGGTTCAAGCTCAAAACAATATTTTGTAACAATCTGATTTTATTTAAAACTTTCACCTTAAACCTTAACACTGCCTGCAAAAATCTCTTTTTTGCAGGCACATCTGCCCGGGGCCGTGCACGAATGTGCCTGTTTTTGCGAAACCAGGGAGGAGAAAAAAACAATCATTCCAAGAGTGACCGGAAAGAGGGTGTCCAACCATCACTATGCGGCTTTTTCGTGAATTCCGACATACGGCACCTCCCCGGGATTCCCCCAGATTCACCCATCACTACCGCCGCGCAACAATCCGAGCAGCTTGTCGGCAGACACCTTGCCCGAGGCATCGGTGCCGGCCAGGATGGAGGTGGCGAGGTCGCGCTTTTCCTTATGCAGAGCAACGATCTGTTCCTCGATGGAATCGCCCACCACCAGCCGATACACGGTCACGGGCCGTTGCTGGCCGATGCGGTGGGCCCTGTCCGAAGCCTGGTCTTCCACGGCCGGGTTCCACCAGGGGGCCATGTGGATGACATAATCCGCTGCCGTCAGGTTGAAACAGGCAGCGACATTCACGGCCAGAATGTGCAACAAAAGTTGCGGCACCCCCGACAGGGCGCGGTAGGATTCGATCAGGGGAGATTCCTGTTCATCTGTAGTTGACATGCAGCATACCTCATACATCTGCGACCGACTGCGCACCAAAACGCGACCGGGTCGGTACCTTTGATAGATTTCGGTTCCATTTCAAAACAATCAATTCGTAGGGGCACCCCTTGCGGGTGCCCTTTTGGCGACGAACCTCACCCCAGAGAAAATGCCGGAATTGGGTACCCGCAAGGGGTGCCCCTACGGACCGGCTCAAAGCAAAGGTTCGATGGAAACCCGATAATTCGAAATGATTGCGGCGTAAAAACACAGAGGGCGATTCGGCCCACGACCGTACCCCCCATCAAGCAGGAGAGTTCGTGTCACACTCCCCAGAAGAGTTCAACGCATTGGAAACGGCCCTGTTTGCACATTGCACCGTGCGAGACCTGAAAATGCTGGCCTCCGGCCTGCGCTTGACCGATCCCCCGACTCGCAAGGCCGACCTCATCAAAGCCATATACAACCATATGACTGTCAAGCTGCCCTCCATTGTCAAACGTCTTTCCAAAATCGAACAATGGGCGCTCTCAGGATACCGACTCCCTGTGCCTTGCCGCAGGCAGGCAGCACATCGTGGTCCTGCCGGGCAAGAAAACCGAATTCACCAGGGCCCTGGAAGCCATGGGATGCATCCTGCCCGTGCTGCAGGGCTGAAGCCGGCCGTAATCCTTGAGCATCACCCCCCTGCCCCGGGAGCCCCATGCATCTCTTCCTCAACCTCGCACAGACCTTCACCCCCCTGGCCATCCTCTCGGTGGGCCTGGTGTTCAAGATCCCGGAGCTGAAAACCATCCTGCCCCCACTGGCCATTGTCATCGCCATCAAACTCTTTCTCAAGCCCCTGGGACTGGCATGGGCTGCGGATCCGGCAGGATTTGAAAAACTCTGGAAGGATATCCTGATCCTTCTGGGAGCCATGCCCCCGGCCGTGCTGGGCGCCGTATTCCTCCGCCGGTACGGCGGCGACGCATCCCTTGCCTCGGCCCTCCTGCTGGTAGCGACTGCGTTGAGTTGCGTGACCATCCTATGCGTATTCTGGCTGGCGGGTTGATGCGGGCTCTTACCCTGCCCACTCCAAATATACGCGCACAAGCAACGAAAAATGGAGCCAATCAAAAAAACTCGTCATCCCGGACTTGCCGTTGGGTTTACGCTTCGGACTCGCCCCAACCGTTCAAGATCCCGGCCTTCGCCGGGATGACGGCAAAGTACGAAATCCAGCTCGTAAAATGACAATTCCTCGTCAGGACCTGACACCAAAAACGCCCGCACGGGATTTCCTCCCGGCGGGCGTTTTGTGCGTTTGATCTATGAGAATGCCGATTCAGTCCTTGATGACGTCCTCGATAGTCGCGGCATCCAGGATACGCTCGGCCCAGAGATCGAGCTGTTCAGGTGTGGCATTGCGTAATTTCTCCTGAACGCGTGAATCAAGATAGCTGCCGAAACGTTTCCTCATTTGGCGATTCAGAATTGCATTACGCCCCGACAGTTCGCCCAGTTGCACGCCTTCCATCCGTCCCTTTGATTCCAATCGTTGTGCCAATGTCATGACCGTATCCTCCTTGCTCGCGGACAATGTCCGATGAGCGATATCTTGCATATCTTTCTCGCTGATGTCCATAGTCTGAACCATATAGCGGAAGACGACCTCCAGCCAGCGCATGGACGACTCGCTCTCGTCGAGTTTGGCCAACTCCATGAAGATTTCCATGACATGATGCAAGGCCTTGGGCTTGTTCTTGGCCCGGAAGCAGAGAAGTACCAGCTTCATAAAGATAACGCCCTTGATCTCCTGTTCGGAATCCGGGGAAAAATCCAGAAAGATCGTGTCGAAATCCGGCACATAGGCTTCAAAACCCGGGTCGGGCAGTTCGATCAGCTCGGAAAGACGGACCGAAGACCTCACGGTCGAACCATGATAGACAATGATGGGGATGATCAGGGGAAGGTCAACCGCATCCGAATGCTGCTTGAGATACAATTCCCAGATCTCGATCAGATACCGGAGCACCTGCAGCACAGCGAAACGGTCATCATAGCTCTTGTGCTCGAACAGAAAATACACGAACCCGGTCCGATCGTTGGAAAAGGACACCTCGTACAGCAGATCCGAAAAGCGCTCGATCTGATCCCGATCCACAAAACTGTCCTTGCTGATGGACAGGGTATCCATCCGGATATGCTCGGTAATTTCTTTCGGCAGGTAATTACCCAAAAAATCCGCTGCCAGCTCCTTCCGGCTCAGGGTTTCCTTGAACAGGGTATCGTGGATGTTATTGATCTTGGCCATAAAATACGGGTAATGCATTCAAATTGATCAGCCAAGAAGGGATAAAAATCCTACGCCCCCCCACCAGCACCCGTACGGGCGGATTCAATATCCGCCCGTTTTCCCGCGCCCCGGGAGGTGCGGGAAAACAAACATCCATACGGGATCAGAATTACCATCCGAAACGGTATCGTATCGCAAATACATGTATCAGTGATCACACCTGGTCAATTTTCGGCTGTTATTTGCAACAGGAGACGGGAGACGGAAAAACAAACACGTCATCCCGGACTTGATCCGGGATCTCCCCCGATTTGGCATTACCTGGACGTTTCAATGTTCCAACCAATCCAACACCTTTCAAAACCGTCCCGACTATATCCGAACGACATCCCCACAACACAATTTGGGGGCACCGAACTCCTGGTAAAACCTGCTCAGTGCCGGCAATGCCGTGCAGTGCAGGGGAAAAAGGCGGTCAACCGGATTCTCCTTGAAATAGCCCACCGTTTTCTCCAGCTGTTCCCCCTCCTCCAGAAGATGGAACCCGCCCAGGACCATGTGCACATGGGATTGCCCGGTGACCTTTTTGGCGTATTCACAGCTATTGCAGATCCCGGCATGGGCGCATCCTGGAATGACCACACATCCCTTGCTGGTTGCAAGAGCCAGGGCGCTGTCGTCCAGGAGAAAATCCGGGCGATTCTCCCCGTTGTCCTCAAGAAAAAACGTCGTGTTCACGGATTCGAAATCATTGGCCCTCGGGATCTCACCCAAAAAATAAAGGGACTCGGTCAGGGCAAGGGGGTCACGCACCAGCTGGAGATCGAACCTGGTTTCCAGTTCCTCACGGGATGCCCCAATGCCGTTGTACTCTCCGCTTTGCTTGTGCCTGTTTGCAAAAATTTCGGGATGGGCGACCAGCTTCGTGGGACCGCCATCCCGTCCGAGATGCAGAATACCGTCGGTATGGTCCCAATGACCATGACTCAAAACGACGCAATCGACCTGGTTGGGATCGACCCCCATAAGCGCAGCATTGTGCATGAAAACATCCGATGGCCCGGTATCGAAAAGCACGTCCTTTTCCGCCCGAACAAACAGGGACAATCCGTGCTGACCCATGAAAATTTTGTCACGAAATCCCATGCGGGCCTGGTCCTCGCAAAGGATGCATATTTTTGCGCTGTCTATCATGCCGTCATCCTCCCACGTTGATGTCGTAATCCATGACGCGTTCCAGAAACTGCCTGGTCCGCTCGTTTGAGGGGTGGAGAAAGAAATCCTCGGCCGTGTTTCTCTCCACGATGCGTCCCTGATCCATGAACAAAATGTCATCGGCCACCCGGCGGGCAAATCCCATCTCATGGGTGACAACCACCATGGTCATGCCCTCCCGGGCCAAGTCGGCCATCACGTCCAGAACCTCCTTGATCATCTCGGGATCAAGGGCCGAGGTGGGTTCGTCAAAAAGCATCACCGACGGTTCCATGGCCAGAGCCCGGGCAATGGATACCCGCTGCTGCTGTCCCCCTGAAAGTTCCGCCGGATATTTGCCGGCCTGATCAACCACGCCCACACGATCGAGCAGGGCAAGCCCCTGACGTTCGGCGTCCTTGCGCGGAGCCCCTTTGACCTTCACTGGCGCGAGCACCACATTTTCCAGGATGGTCTTGTGGGGATAGAGTTCAAAATGCTGAAAAACCATACCTATACGGGATCGCAGAGCATAGATGTCTGTTGCCGGATCCTGGACCCCGACTCCGTCCACGGAGATGCTGCCCTGCTGGAAACTTTCCAGCCCGTTGGTGCACCGGAGCAGGGTGCTCTTTCCGGAACCGCTGGGCCCGCAGATGACCATGGTCTGTCCCTTGGCCATGGAAACGGATATATTGTCCAGGGCCTTGTACGCTGCGTACCACAGGCTCACATTGCTGATTTCGATCACAGATTACTCCCGCATGTCCGGGGACGGTGTTCCAGTTTATGACTCGCCAGGGTCCCCAGCGAGCAGATGACAAAATACACGAGCCCGGCAAAGAGATAGAGCTCCACGGACCTAGCCTCCCTGGCGTCGACCAGATTGACCCGGCGCAGGAACTCCCGCAGGCCGATGACATAGGCCAGGGAGGTATCCTGAAAAATGACCACGGCATGGTTGACCAGAGAAGGAACCATGTTCCGCAGGGCCTGGGGCAGAATAACATGAAGTGCCAGCTGATGGGGCCGAAGGCCCGTTGCCAGTCCGGCATTGACCTGGCCGGCCGGTACCGACTGGATGCCCGAGCGGATGATCTCGGCAAAATATGAGGCCTCGTACAGAATGAAGGAGACCACCACGGCCACGAATTCCCCCAGAGAATTTCCCGTGATGAGGGGGAGCAGAAAGTAGATCCAGAAAATGACCAGAATGAGGGGAATGCCCCGGAAAAAATGAACATACACGCTGGCCGGGTAGTAGATGAGCCTGTTCTTTGAAAGCCGTCCCATGCCGAGAAGAATGCCCCAGCACAGTCCGCCCCCTATGGCCAGAGCGGCGATCTCAAAGGTCAGCGCCAGACCGCCGATGAGATAGCCCATGTTGTCGATGATGACATGCAGATCCATATCAATGTCCCCTCGTTATCATACCGGCAATATGCGTACGGGTCTCCACCTGCCACATGATCAGAGCGATGATCTGGGCAATGAGCAGATAACACAGACTGGCCGCAGTGGTCGTTTCCAGTCCGTGCCAGGTGAAGGAATCGATGTAATAGGCCGTATGCGTGATCTCCATGACCCCGATGGTCATGGTCAGGGCGGAGTTCTTGAAGCAGGTCAGAAATTCGGTGGTAAAGGAAGGAATGATGATCCTGAAGGCATAGGGGAGAATGACGTACCGATACACCTGACTCGGCCGAAGCCCTGTGGCATAGGCGGCCCGGTACTGGTCCGGAGGAATGGAGCGCAGTCCCGACCGGAATTGCTCGGCCACCCTGGATGCCGTGTACAGCCCGAGACCGACAATCCCGCACCAATAGCCATACTCGGGAACGGTATCGTACAGCCAGGTCCGCGCATCCGCCGGAAGAATAAGCGGAGCGGCGAAATACCAGAAAAAGAGTTGCACCAGAAAGGGAATATTCCTGAACACCAGAACATAGGCCAATCCGAAGCCCCGCATCCATCTGTTTCCGGAACTTCGCAGTCCCGCGATGATCACACCCACCAGCACGGCCAGGCACCAGCCGGCCAGGGACAGGGTGATCGTGGTACGGATGCCCTGGAGCATCATCTCACCGTATGGCTGACGCCACAGAACGCTCCAGTCAAACGTATAATTCAGCATAGTTGAATCCGTGATCTATAAGGACACCCTTGAGGGTTCATCTCCCGGAGCCGGGTGCCCGGCCCCGGGAGATTGCGGATCATGCGTTATTCAGGATAGCTCAAGGCCTTCAGAAGAACCTTGTATTCTTCGGTCATGGGCAGGGGGACAACACCCTTGGGACCAAACCATTTATTGTACAGGCTCACAAAGCGACCATCCTTGATCATGTGGATCAGGGACTTGTTCACGAAATCCCTCCAGTCACCCTGGTGCTTCGGAAGAATGAAACCGTAGGGCTCATAGGTCAGATAACGACCCACGATCTTCCAGTCCTGAGGATTTTTTGCCTTGGCCCGCATGCCGGCCAGCTGGCTGGCATCGGTGAAATAGGCATCGATCTTACCCTGCTGCAGGGCCAGAAATCCCTTGTTGTGTTCTTCGAACAGGACCTTTTTGCAGGCAGGCTTGACCAGACCGTCGGCAATGGCCCGATCCATCCCCTTGATGTTGGCGGTGGAGCCGCTGCCCATGCCCACACGCTTCCCGCCGATATCACGAAAGCCCTGGATGGGACTGTCTTTGGGAACGAGCAGCCGCGTCCCGGTCAGAAAATAGGGCAGGCTGAAATCGACCACGTCCTCACGGGCCAGGGTGATGGTGGTCGAACCGATACCCATGGCGACCATGCCGTTGGCAACCATGGTGATCCTGGTTTTGGGATTCATGGGGTGCTTGATCAGCTTGATCTTTTTGCCGAATTTCTTTTCAAGGTCCTTGACGACTTCCGCGCCCAGATCCAGGCCGAAACCGACCCACTTCCCCTGCGCATCGATGAACCCGAAAGGCACTGACCCCTCCCGGAATCCCATGTGCACTTCGCCGGTCTCCCCGATACTCTCGAGCAGGTTCGTTGTTCCCGCATGAGCCTGCGGACAAAAATTTCCCATCACCATGACCATGGCGACCATACACATGGTGCCCATGCTCAATGCCTGCAGCGTTCTTTTCATGACTTCTCCTTGGTTGAGAGTACAACAGGGATAACGGCCAAACCACATCGCCAAAACAACCAGTCAAAGTACATGCTGTCATGAATGTAAGACAAATCGTTTTTCAAGATAGCTGAACTCGATATCGATCTGATTTATCTATGTCATTGCAACATCTATCCAACCAATTCCACTTTACTCAAAGCAGATTCCGGCAGCATCCGCATTGGCCGATAAAAGTCTTTGCTGCTTGAAACGCAAAAACGCCCGCACGGGATTTCCTCCCGGCGGGCGTTTTGCGTGTCTGCTTCTCTATGATCCCGATTTAGTCCTTGATGACGTCCTCGATAGTCGCGGCATCCAGGATACGCTCGGCCCAGAGGTCGAGCTGTTCCGGGGTGGCATTGCGCAATTTTTCCTGAATGCGCGGGTCGAGATAGCTTCCGAAACGCTTGCGAAAAAGACGATTCAGAATGGCGTTGCGCCCCAGTACTGCCCCCTCCATCCGTCCTTCGGTTCGTAGTTGTTCAGCCACTGTCATGATCATATCCTCCTTGCTCGCAGAGAGCGTCTTGCAAATCATATCATGCATATCTTCCCTGGGGATGTCCATGGTCTGTACCAGGTAACGGAAGATGACCTCCAGCCACCGCATAGACGACTCGCTCTCGTCGAGTTTACCAAGTTCCCTGAAAATCTCCATGACATACTTCAGCGTTCTTGGCCTGTTCTTGGCCCGGAAGCAGAGAAGTACCAACTTCAAAAAGATGATCCCCTTGATCTCCTGCTCGGAATCCGGGGAAAAATCCAGAAAGATCGTGTCGAAATCCGGCACATAGGCTTCAAAACCCGGGTCGGGCAGTTCGATCAGCTCGGAAAGACGGACCGAAGACCTCACGGTCGAACCATGATAGACAATGATGGGGATGATCAGGGGAAGGTCAACCGCATCCGAATGCTGCTTGAGATACAATTCCCAGATCTCGATCAGATACCGGAGCACCTGCAGCACAGCGAAACGGTCATCATAGCTCTTGTGCTCGAACAGAAAATACACGAACCCGGTCCGATCGTTGGAAAAGGACACCTCGTACAGCAGATCCGAAAAGCGCTCGATCTGATCCCGATCCACAAAACTGTCCTTGCTGATGGACAGGGTATCCATCCGGATATGCTCGGTAATTTCTTTCGGCAGGTAATTACCCAAAAAATCCGCTGCCAGCTCCTTCCGGCTCAGGGTTTCCTTGAACAGGGTATCATGGATGTTGTTGATCTTGGACATGGCTTAACGGATAATGCATTCAGGATGATCGGGCAAGGGGATGCAAAACGCCCGCACAGAATCTCCTCCCCCAAAACCAACGCATCCCCACCAAAAACCCATCACATCTACACATCCCGTAGGGGCGGATTCAATATCCGCCCGTTTTGATCGAGCCCCGGGAGGCGAGGAAAAACAAACGCCCCGGTATCAACAAAATAAATATACAATCAACATCGGCATCCGAAACGGTAGGATATCTTCAATGCGGTTATCATTGCCCAATTCGTTACATGGGCGATTCGTGAATCGCCCCTACGCTGAAAAAGGACACGTACAGGCACCAAAAGGCGGTCAAACATAGCCAGGTGAGGGTGCCCCCCTTCCACAAAAAACAGGAAACAGGGCAGAGCCTTCGGATATCCCTACCAGCTCTGCCCTGTCTGCACGATTCGACGGCATCGCTGCCGTACGGGATACCATGCCTGGACAGGGAACAAGACGGCCCGTTTTGCCGTGGCAAAACGGATTCTGCTGATTCCCCGTGCTCAGAAGGCGGAAGCCCAGATTGCTGTTCGCGTTGCCCGGAGAATTCCTGTTGCGATTGGCCGCCCGCACATTCCTCGGGTTGTTGTTCCAGCTGCCACCGCGATTGACTCGGTTGGACCCGCCTTTACGGTCATGGCTCCCAAATTTTCTGCCCGGGTGAAAAACAAGTCAGATGTGCCATGGTGCTGGTCAGAGAATCCGCCATCCGGGTTTCCGAGATCGCCCCTTTTTCCCAGCGTGCTATCTGGCGCTGCATACGACGCAGACTTCTGGCCCTGTTTGCCGGGCGTACCCTGATCATGCCCCGGAAAACCCGCATGCCGAGAAAACTGATTCGCTGTCTCCACAGGATGATTTTTCCTAAAAAGTTTGGTGATATTGAGGATATCCCTGCCATATTTGCCCACACGCTTCTTCCCGAATCCCTTGAGCTGACGGAGTTTTTCCATGCTGTCCGGCATGCCCGTCACGGGATCACGCCATTCCCTGCCCGGTGCTCCGGCACCAACCGCAGCAGCTTCAGCCTCCAGCTCGAAATCAACATACACATCCTCTCCCTGCTCCACCGCCACAGTCCGCCGCAGGGTCTGATACCCGGACTTGCTCACCAGAACATCGTAGGTCCCGGCATCCAGTTCCATCCCCCTCGAATAGGCAGGGCCGATATTCATGATCCGTATTTGCGTACAAAAATACCCGATGTCATCGGTTGTCCGATGACATCGGGTATGGGTACAGGATTTTTCGTCCCATCTCAAGGGAGGAAGGCGGTTTTAAGCTTTACGTTTTAGGATAAAGGACGGGAGAACGTGTCATGTCCTCTATTACCCGTCCTCTACACCGGCTCGATTCAGGAATCTCCCGTTGTGAGGGGATAGCTGTCTTTCTGGAGCACATATCCCAGCCAGAGGTCTTCGGGACGCAGGCGGGAAACCTGGGTTCGGGCATCCACGACGATGAGGCCGAGATCACGAAATATCTTTCTGAGGTCATCGTCCTGCCAAAGGACAAAAGTTCGCCCGTCGCTGTGGGTGCGGGTTCCATGGCCTTGCTTGAGGGTGAGCAGCCCATGGCCGCCGGGGAGGAGGGAGGTGAATATTCGGGCCAGAATTCCGGGGAGGGTTTCCGGTTCTACATGGACCAAAGCCCCCACAAGAACGACCCCCTGGGCCCGGATGCGGGAAAAATCGAAGTCGCTAAAATCGGCCCGGATCACCGGGCAACCGGAATGATTGCGAGCCAGGCGGGCAAGGCCTTGGGATCGTTCGATGCCCACTGGCTGATGACCCCGTTCGCTCAGCCATTTCAGGTCCCGCCCGCTGCCGCAGCCTATATCCAGAATGCGGGAAACCGGCGGAAGCCTTTCCTCCAGAGGGGCGAGGAAGGACGAGGGGTCGATATTCCTGGTGGCTCGGAAATACGTCTCGGGATCAGTTTCGTAGATGGTCATGATAGGACAAAATGGTCGCCGGGTTACAGGAAAAAACCTACGCAAACGACATCGCCTCCGGCCCAGCCCTCCTCAACCATACTGGGCTGCAAGCATATCGGCCACGGTCTCATCGAACAACTCCCGCTTGGCAACGCGATCAAAGGTTTCCATGAGATCCGGGATGCGTACCCGTTTCTTTTCCGCATCCGCATAATCATCCACAATCCGCCCCTTGTGCATCATGATGATCCGATCCGGCATGTCCACGGCCTGCTGCATGGAATGGGTGACCATGAGGGCGGTCAGGTTGTCGCGCTCGATGATCTCCCGGGTGAGCTCGGCCACCTTGGCCGCACTCTTGGGATCGAGGGCCGCGGTGTGCTCGTCCAGAAGCAGAAGATCAGGCTTCCTCCACGTGGCCATGAGCAGCGTCAACGCCTGTCGCTGCCCCCCGGACAGGGTGCCCATGGGATTTTCCAGCCGGTCCTCCAGCCCCATCTTCAGGGTCAGGACCTTGTCGCCGATCTCGGTGCGCATCTTGCGACCAAGGGCCATGGTGAGCCCCCGCCGGCATCCCCTGCGCATGGCCATGACGATGTTCTCGGCAATGCTCATTTCCGCCACGGTCCCGGCAAAGGGATCCTGGAACACCCTGCCGATATGGGCAGCGCGTTTGTATTCGGGCAGGCGGGTGATGTTTCTGCCGTTCAGTTCGATGGTCCCGCCATCGGTCAGAAAGGTTCCGGCAACAGCGTTCAAAAGCGTACTCTTGCCCGAGCCGTTGGTCCCGATGATGGCGGAAAAACACCCTCCATCCAGGTGCAGGTCCACCCCGCGCAGGGCCCGGACCTCGTTCGCGGTTCCCGGAAAAAACGTTTTCTGGAGGCCCGTCACCTTAAGCATGGCCCACCCCCTGGAACATACGCTTTCTGACGGCGGCCACAGCATGGGGGGCCACCAGGGCGGCGAACACGAACAGGGCGGTCACCAGCTTGAGATCGTTGGGATTGAGCCCCCAGCGCAGGGCAATGGCGATGAGCAGGCGGAACAGGATGGTCCCCAGAACGGTCCCGGCAATGGTCAGACCGATGCCCGCCTTCCCCACCAGGGCCTCGCCGATGATGATGGACGCCAGCCCCCAGACCATCATGCCGATCCCCATCTGCACATCGGCAAACCCCTGGTACTGGGCGAGCAGGGCCCCGGACAGGGCCACCAGGCCGTTGGCAAGGGCCAGGCTGAAGACGATCATGGTGTTGTTGTTCAGCCCCTGGGCCCGGGCCATCTGGGCGTTGCCCCCGGCGGCCCGAAGACCGGTGCCGAAATGGGTGTGCAGGAAATAGTGGAGTGCGTATCCCGTCAAAACACAGATAAGCCCGCTGCAGATAAAGGTAGCCACATCGGAGACAGGCACGAGCCAGCCGAAAAAATCCATCTTATCCCCCTGGGCGGCCAGGTGCGAGAGCAGCCGTTCCATGGGCGACGACAGGGTGGACACGTCAAGCAGGGGGATGTTGCTCCTGCCCATGACGCGCAGATTGATGGAATAGAGCGCCGTCATGACCAGAATACCGGACAGGAGTTCCTGGATCTTGAACCGGGTATGCAGAAGCCCGGTGACCATACCGGCGCATCCACCGGCGAGCACGGCCGCCCCCGTTGCCAGCCAGGGATTGACGCCCTGGGAGATGAGTACCGCAGTGATGGACGCGCCCAGGGTGATGGAGCCGTCCACCGTGATATCGGTGAACCGGATCATCCGGAAGCTGATGAGCGTCCCCAGGGACAGCAGGGCCAGGATGAGCCCCATGGTGAAGGAACCGATGAGCAGACTCATGCGAGCACCTCCGGATTTGCAAGAGGTGAACACCACAGGGCCCCCCGGATGAGCCCGGTTTCCCCGAGTCCAACGGCAGGCCGGTTGTCGTCCACAAGATGCATCACGGCCCTGGGTGGCGGACCGTCCAGCCATTTCTCCACGCTCCTTCCAAGCTCGATGATGCCGTTGGGCAGGGGCTGATAGGGAAACACGGCTCCATGGGCGTGCAGCAAAAGATCAGAACGGGACGGCAAGGCGGGCAGAGATGCAGAGGTCGGGACCCGTGCCCCCGGTGCAACCACACCGGTTATGAGTGCCTGTTCGTGGGCAAAGATGCGTTCCCCGCAGAAGCTCAGCCAGTCGCGGATCTCGGGAAAAACAATGTCCTGGCCGGGCATGATGGCACCGGGCGACCGGGTCAGGGACCCCCCGACCACCCCCTCGATCTCGCCCATGATCGCGAACCCGGACGCTTTATTCCCGGTCAGTGCGAGCACCCGGTCCATGAGCCGCGAGAGTTCCCATACCGGCTCTTCCTGCGAAGATTCGAAACGCAGGAGATGGGACATGCCCCCCCTGGCAAGCAGGGCCTGGGCACAGAACAGGGTGGGCACGAAATCCTTTTCCGCGAGCATGTAGTCGGGGCGGGACCGGTCGCTGGGCGGCTGATGGACCACATGCCCGGCAACGGCCAAAAATTCACCCATATGCTCCCGGGCCAGATCGTAATCCCGTCCAACGCATCCTATCCCCAATGCAAACCCATCCGATGCGCAGCGCATCAGCCGGCACATGTTCCGGTCCACGGGATTCCACGGGGTCCAGGCGGATACGGTTGTCAGTTCCAGGGAAGCCTGCGCATCGAGAAGATGGACCTCGCATCCGGGCACGCCCTGGTCCGCATCGTCCGGACCCCTCTCTCCGGTCCCCGGATCTTCGGGCATATCTGCTGCCAGCCACTGGGCAAATCCCGAGCAGGTCAGAGTCTCGCGAACGATGCCGTAGGCGTTGACCAGGGAAAAGCCTCCTGCAACGGCCCGCAGCTCCTTGTGCAGAATGAGCAGGGACCGGATGCCCGCCGAGCTGAGAAAGACCAGCCCGGCCGCATCAATCACCATGTGGTGCTCGCCCTGACGCACGGACTCGCGCAATTCTTCCAGAAAATAGTCGGCCCAGGAGGCGTCCAAGCGCCCTTCGGCCTTTATGAGCAGGTAGTTCCCTGCCTTTTCCCGTGTCAGTTGCATCAAGGATTCCTCATCGTGGCTTTCTGGAGCAATTCGGGACCCAGGTGCATGCCGTATGACCGGGCCAACCCCTCGTTGAGGATGAGTTTTTCGGCCTGGGTGTTGGTGAACGGGATGTCGGCCGGATCTTCACCCTGCAGGACGCGGATGGCCTTTTCCCCGGCCTCGAGACCGGCGTCGAAAAAATCCCTGGACAGAGTGAGCACGGCCCCGGCCTTGACCTGGCTGGAATCGAACCCGAACACCGGCAGACCATTGTCACTCGCCTTCCGGGCCAGATGGACGAACCCGGGCCGGGTGGTGTTGTCCATGATCTGTGTCACGGCCTGGATATCGGCCCGACACAGCACGTCTGCGGCCTGGGCGGTTTCCGCGCTCCCGGTCACGGGCACCGCCACCAGCTCGATGCCGCGCGTTGCCAGGATCTCGGCCCACCGATCCTTGTACAGGACGCTGTTCACTTCGGCCGGGGTGAACAGGGTGCCCACCTTCGTGATGCCGGGCATGAGTTCGGGCAGAAGTTTGGCCAGCCCCCCAAAGGGTGACCTCGTTGTCACCCCGGAAATATTGGACAGATGGTCGGTCTCGCTCTTTCCGGCCCCGGCCAGGACACCGTCGGCCACTCCGGTGAACACGATAGGGGTATCCTTGCCTGCCAAACGGATCGCTGCCTGCAGGCAGGGCGTGGAAATCACCATGAGCAGATCCACATGGTCCGACTTGACCGTGGTCATGATGCTGGAAAGCGTGGTCATGTCACCCTGGGCCGTGTAGATGCGCAGGGTGTAATCCTCATCCTCCACCAGCCCGCCCCGGCGCAGTCCTTCGAGCAGACCGTCCCGGCAGCTCTCGGAAAATGCCGTTTCATTGTACAGGACCATGCGCAGGTCCAACGGCGATCCATCCCGTTTCCCGGCCGCATCACGGGGATGGATGACCACCTGGCTCCTGGTCCCTTCAACGGGCAGATCCATGGGGTTCGTTCCGGCCAGCACATCGGCTGCCAGATGCCCGGACTGCCGCCCCCAGCTGAAATAATCGTCCCCCACGCACCCGGTGGCCCCCTGATTGATGAGGGAGGCATCGGTGGTGAAGATGGGAATACCGGCCCCCGCAGCCTGTTTGTGGATCACGGGAAAACCCGCGCAGGCCACATTGTCCGCAGAGACCACCAGGGCCTGCATGCCGCGGCCGATCAGCGACTGGACCCCCATGGAGAGTTCCGGGGTATTGGACGCGGTGGTTTCCAGAATGGTCAGCCCGTGCGTCTTTCCTGCCTTGCGCAGCCGCTCCACGGAAATGACCGCATTGCGCTGGGCCGGACTATAGATGGTCCCCACCGTATGGATATCGGGATCATAGTCGAGGACCATATCCACCAGGGCCCCCAGTTGGGGATCATCGTGCACCCCGCAGAAATTCGCGGGCCTGCCGTGGGGAAAAATCCCCAGTTCCTCGGGATCACTGGCCACGGTAAAAACGACCGGAAGTTCTTCGACCTGTTTGGCCGCAGCCATGAGCACCGGGGTGGTCACGGTCACCAGGAGATCCGCCCCCTTGGTCACGGCCGTGTCGATCATCTGGGGGACCAGGGCCATGTCGCCCTGGGCATTGTATGTGGTGAGCACATAATCCTCGCCCGGAACGAGCCCGCGATCCGTCAGCCCCTTTTCCACCCCCTTCTCGGCCTGTTCCAGAACCTCGGCATTGGTCAGATTGATCATGGCCACCCGGGCAGGACCGTTGTAGCGCGAACGGACAATCCCCTTTTTTCCCTTTTGGGCCAGTGCACGGACCCCATCGGTCATGGTCCAGGAAGGGGCAAAGCGGGCCAGGACCTTTTGGTCCACCTTGAGCCGCTCGGGCACGGTATTGTCGATGGGAAACGAAGAGGGGGCACGCCCCTTGAGAATGGCCACGGCCATATCCCCGGTGTACCGGCCCACGGTCTTGTAGTCTGCGCCCAGTCCGAGGATGGCCCCCTTGTGAACGTCTTCGGGATCGTTGGTGAACACGGGCACTCCGGACTGGCCGGTCAGTTTGAAGACCATGTCCGCCGCCGCCTGGACCACACTGTCCCCCCCGATCCACAAGGCCTGGATGTCTCTGGCCAGCAGGGAACGCAGGGATTCGCTGACCCCGGAGGTATTCCCGACCGTAACCTCGACCAGGTCCATGCCCAGCCGTTCACACACGGACCGGGCCTTGCGCACACAGGCCTCGGAACATTGCTCTCCCGGATTCCAGACCACCCCGACCCGTTTGAGAGACGGATTCAGTCCATGGGCGATCTCAAAGACCCGGGTTACCGGCTGGAAGGTTCCGATCCCGGCCAGATACGGGGGATGGTCTTCAGGATTCCTGCCGGTGATCCCAACGCCCGCGCCCAGAGGATCGGTGACCGCCCCGAACACATGGGTCATCCCCACCCCCTTATTGGCATTGGCCACCACCTGCAGGGCAACGGTACTCGAGGTAATGACCATGTCATATCCCCGGCTGACGATTTCCCGCCCGATGGCGTTGGCCGTTGGTATATCTCCCTGGGGATTGTACAGGTGCAGATTGCCCTGGTCCGGCGCCACGAACCCGTTGTCCCGGAGCCGTTCGATGATTCCGGAGACATGCAGGTCGATAAGCGGGGTGGACGTGATCTGCATGATGGCGATTTCCGGCAGCGAGGTCCTTTGAAGACGCGAGGATTGCCTGTGACCGAGGTCCGAAACCAGCAGAACGGCCGAGGCCAGGGCGATGAGCAAGAGAGCGGGAAAGAGGCGTTTCAGATAGGCAGACATGAAGAGTCCCGGGAAAAATGATCCACCAATACAATGAGAGAGGGACACCGGATGACCACAATCATCGAACAAGGTCTCCGGCATACAAAATCATCGGAATTTCATATGGTTTTTCAACTAGCTTGGCCAGTCTTAAAATCAGAACGCATCCCGCAACCGGTAGACCAGATGGGTGAACCGCTTGGAGCTTTCCTTGTTCTTGAGCCCGATGGACAGGGCCCGGTGGGAGCCGAGCATCACGGCCAGTTTCCTGGCCCGGGTGAGGCCCGTGTAGATGAGGTTTCGCTGCAGGAGCATGAAATGCTGGGTGACAACGGGCATGATCACGGCCGGGTACTCGCTGCCCTGGGACTTGTGCACGCTCACGGCATAGGCAAGGGAGAGCTCGTCCAATTCGTCGAACCCGTATTCCACCTCCCTGCCCTCGAAATCGATCTCCAGCGTCTCGTCCTCGCGGTCCATGGAAACGATCCAGCCGAGGTCGCCGTTGAACACGTCCTTGTCATAGTTGTTGCGCATCTGCAGGACCCGGTCACCGACCCGGTATCTGCGCTGTCCCTTTTTGACCTCCTGGCCGTGGGGGTTGAGCCGCTCCTGGAGCAGGGTGTTCAGGGCGATGGTGCCCACATCCCCCTTGTGCATGGGGGTGAGCACCTGGACATCTCGCAACGGATCGAGACCGTAGACCTCGGGAATCCGCTCGCAGGCCATCTTCAGGATGAGCTGCTGGATGCGCAGGGGATCGTCGTTTTCGACCCAGAAAAAATCCGCATGGGGAACCGGCTTGGTCGCGCCCAGAGGGAACTCGCCCTCGTTGATCCGATGGGCGTTGACCACGATCATGCTCTCCTTGGCCTGACGAAAAATCTTTGTCAGCCGCTTATGGGGCAGAACCCCGCTTTCCAGGCAATCCCGGAGCAGATTGCCCGGCCCGACCGGAGGAAGCTGGTTCACGTCGCCCACGAACACGATCCTGCAGGTCAGGGGCAGGGCCCGAAGCAGGTGCAGGCAGAGGACGCAATCGAGCATGGACACCTCGTCCACGATGATCGCATCCACGTTGAGTTTCTTGTCTTCGTTGAACACGAATCCGCCATCGCCCATGGGATCGTACTTGAGAAGACGGTGGATGGTCGAGGCGGATCGGCCCGTGGCCTCGGCAAGCCTTTTGGCCGCCCGGCCCGTGGGCGCGGCCAGCTTGACCTCGAGCCCCAATGCATTCAGGGACCAGGCCACCATCCGGGTGATGGTCGTCTTGCCCGTTCCGGGACCCCCGGTAATGATGTACACCTTGTTCCGACAGGCCCCGAGCACGGCATCGCGCTGCTCTTCGGACAGATCCACCCGAGAACGTTGTTCCTGCTCCGCGATGACCCCCTGGAGCTTTTCCCCGTCCACACGGACAGAGTGGGACACAACGGCCTGGAGCCTGGAAACGATCTCCCGCTCCATACGGTAAAAAAAATGGGGGTACACGGCCTGGTGCACATCCTGCTCATCCAGATCCTCGATGACGATGCGTTTGGACTCCTGCAGCCTGTCCAACCCGTCCCGGAGCAGATCCGCATGGATATCGCCCAGGGCATGGGCCGCCTTTTCCAACAGACCGTCACCCGGATAGAAGAGATGGCCCCGTTCCCCCTGCTGATAGAGCAGATACATGATCCCGGCCTGTATGCGTTCGGGCGAATCCTCGGCAAACCCAAGTTTCAGGGCCATGGCGTCGGCCGTTGCAAACCCGACCCCCCGGATCTCATAGACCAACTGGTAGGGGTCCTGCTTGAGCCGCTCCACCGCCTGGATGCCGTAATGCTTGAAGATCTTCCCCGCAAAGGTCGGGGCGATCCCGTAGGTCTGCAAAAAAAGCATGAGGGAGCGGATCTCCCGCTGCTTCTCCCAGGACGCGGTGATCTTGCCGAGGGTCTTCTTGCCCAAACCGGAAACCTGGAGCAGTTGTTGGGGATCCTCGTCGAGAATATCCAGGACATCGGCGCCGAATTTTTCGACCAGCTTTCCGGCCATGGTCGGTCCGATCCCCTTGATGCATCCCGACCCCAAATACCGTTTGATCCCGTTGATCGTGGCCGGAAGCACCTGCACGCAGGTCGCCGCCTGGAACTGTCTTCCAAACTTGGGGTGGTCCTTCCAGGTCCCGGTCAGCTCGAGCATCTCCCCGGGCACGACCTCGCCCATGGTCCCGACGGCCGTGACCTGCCCCGGCTCACCACGGGCCCTCAACCGCGCAATGACAAACCCGTTTTCGCTGCTGGCAAAAACGATGCTCACCACCTCACCCTTGAGGGTTCTGGTCTGTCCGTTGTCCTGGGTCACCTATGCTCCAACGCGTCAAATTTTCTGCCGGTACTCGAGGGATTGGCGCAGGGTATTCCTGTCCATGTACTTGACCTCAGCTCCCAACGGAATGCCCTGGGCCAGCCGGGTGATCCCGATATGGGGAAAGTTTTTTTCAATCATGTTCTTGAGGTATGATCCCGTGGCCTCGGCATCCCCCGTGGTCCCAAGGGCCAGGATCGTTTCCCGAACACTTCCTCCGGCCAGCAGCCCCCTGAGGCCGTCCAGATCCAGATCCTTGGTATTGATCCCGTCAAGCGGGGAAAGCAGCCCCCCGAGGATGTAGTACCGCCCCCGGTATCCCCCGGCCTCTTCCATGACCAGAAGGGCATCCCACTCCCCGACCACGCAGAGTTCACCGGTCTCCCGCCTCGGATCGGCGCAGATGGGACAGGGGTCCGTGTCCGACAAGCTTCCGCATACGGAACAGATGGACAGGTTCTCGCGCAGGGAAAGGATGCTCTGCCCGAGTCCACGGGCCTGGGACCCGGGCCATTTGAGTAGGGTCATGGCCATGCGCAGCGCGCTCTTGGGACCGACTCCGGGGAGAGAAGAAAGTCGGTCGACAACGTCTTGCAAGGGTTTAGGAAGATTTGCCAATACGTCCGTCCTCTCGAAAAGTGGCATGCCCGCCCGAAAACCGGACGGGACATGGATAGGGATCGGAACCATCATTCCGATCCGGGGATATTTACCCTTCTAAAGGTAGTGAATTCTAGAAACTACAGGCAGTTAAACCAAAACCACTTTGGAATATGGGGTTGTTGTCGAACCTCTGATCCAAGGGGTGCCCCTACGATTGGGTTGCCTTGAAGGTACATCCAAAATCCATTTTGAAAACTTCGTGTTCCAACGTGGTTCCGGTCTACCATGCAGGACCTCAATTTATTTACTCCCACAATCTTTTGTTTTTTATGGGCTGTGGGTACGGGACAGGCGTACCGATCCATCCCTGCAGGCCAGGTTCTCGAAGGGGCGTTCCTAAAACAACCCGGGAATCTTCATCCCCCCGGTTATCTGTCCCATTTCCCCCTCGACCATGTCCGTGGCCTTTTTCAGGGCCTCATTCACGGCCGCAAGGACCAGATCCTGGAGCATATCCACATCCTGTGGGTCGACCACGGCCGGATCGATGGATAGGGACAGAATTTCCTTGGCCCCGGAGGCCTTGACAGAGACCATCCCCCCGCCGGACGAGGCCTCGACGGTCTTGGTCTTGAGCTCATCCTGCATCTGGGCCATTTTTTTCTGCATCATCTGCGCCTGGCGCAACATATCATTCATTCCCATGACGGGTTTCCTCCTTGGGATTGGTTGGTCTGGGTATAATTTGGATGAGAGCGGACTGGAACCTGGGGGCCGATAAGAAACGGCCCCCAAAGCGTCATCCCGGGCCTGATCCGGGATCTCCCCGGGTGCCCCGCTAAAAATTATCCGGGATCGAGAAAAGGGCACGGCGCGCCGTGCCCCTCCGGACGTATGGGCTCTGATGGGGCCCTTTGATGGTTAATGCTGCCTGATATCGACAACCTGTGCCCCGAAGGTATCCATGACCTCCTTGACCAGGGGATCGGCGAGGGCCTTTGTGCGGACCTCACTGGGGGAGACATGGGTCTGCTCCCGGGGCGGTTCGACCTGGATATCCATGGGTCTGCCCGCCCACTTGGCGGCAAGTTCACTGAGCCGGGCAACGGTCTCCCGGCGGGAACACTGCTGGTAGACAAACTCCTTGGTGCAAGGGATCCGGATGCGGGCATCCTCGATGACCCCCCGTACCTGCTTGAGGAACATGAATCCCTGGCCGGCATCCCCCTTCATGGACTGACAGAACCCCACAAAGCCGGGCCAATCGAGTTCTCGGGGGGGGGGTGCTGGAGGGACCGGAGCGGGGTCGGTCATGGTTGCCGGGGATCCTTGGGCCGATGCAGGCACCGGGTTGTCTCGCATGGAGTCCCGCCTTGGATCGTCCCGACCGAGCCCCCCCCCATCACCGGCCTCCGGCACAGGTTCCGCACCCGTTCCGAACCGTGCCATGGGTTCTGCCGCAGGAACAGCGGATGTCGGGGAAGCAGCAGGAGCCGCTGCAGGGTTCCCTTCCGGGGCCATCCCGCCCGTCCGGGGGGTGGGCGTCACCCTGCCCAGAGGCAGCAAACTCGGAAGATAGCTCAGATTGACCAGGAGCATCTCCAGATCAAGTCCCGGCTCAAGACTCGTCTGGACCTTGCGCTGGCCTTCGAGGGTCATCTGCCAGCATGCATGGACATGGGCCAAAGAAAACAGGGGAACACATGTCTTCCAAACATCGATCTCCTCTTCTGGGAGATCGATGAGTCCACGGGCCACGTCCCCCATCTGGATAAACAAAAAGAGATTACGCCAGCACAGGACCAATTCGCGCAAAAAAAAGATGAGATCGAGCCCCCTGTCCAGGATCTCGTTCTGGACACGGCTGATGGCACCGAGATCCTGTGCGGCAATGGCCTTGACCAGATCGAGGTACAATTCCTGGTCGGCCAGCCCGAGCACACCGCGTACATCGCCCAGCCGGAGCCCGTCCCGGCCCAGGGCGAGTACCTGGGCCAGAAGAGACATGGAATCGCGTACACTCCCCGCCCCCCTGCGGGCCACGAGATTCACGGCCGGGGACTCGAACGGGATGGCTTCCCGTTCGAGAATGAACGAAAGATGGTCCACGAGCTCTTTTTGGGGAAGCCGTTTGAACACATAATGCTGGCAACGGCTGACGATGGTCTGGGGAAATTTTTCCGGCTCCGTGGTGGCCATGATGAAGACGACGTGCCCGGGCGGTTCTTCAAGGGTCTTGAGCAGGGCGTTGAAGGCCTGCTTGGAGAGCATGTGCGCCTCGTCGATGATGACCACCTTGTACCGACAATCAAGGGGTGCGTAGGCCACGTTCTCCTGGAGCTTGCGCACGTTGTCCACCCCGGTGTTGGAGGCACCGTCGATCTCCATGACGTCGACACTGGCCCCCTTGGTGATCTGGTCGCAGAACCGGCATGCATTGCACGGCTCCGGACCGGGGGCGTCCTGGCAGTTGATGGCCTTGGCAAAAATCCTGGCAATGGTCGTCTTGCCCACCCCCCGGGTGCCGCTGAAGAGATAGGCCGGGGCGATGCGATCCTCGGCAGCGGCCCGGGAAAGGATCGCCTTGATGGCCTTCTGCCCGGCGACCTGGGCGAAGGTTTGCGGCCTGTATTTTGCGGTAAGGACTTCCTTGCTCATGAAAGTGGGGTGCTAAAGGATGATCCTTCAATGATCAACACGGTCGACCGGGTCAACGCGGTCACTCCGGTCGATGCAAAAATAGGGGCGGACACCCAGGTCCGCCCCTACTTACAGAGAATAGTGGGTCAACCACTGGTCGTACTCGGGGTTTTCGCCCTTGACGATGGCAAAAAAGGCCTTTTGCAGGGCCTTGGTCACCGGTCCGGCATGACCGGCCCCGATCTGACGACGGTCCAACTCGCAGATGGGAGTGACTTCGGCGGCGGTTCCACAGAAAAATGCCTCGTCGGCAGTGTATACCTCGTCCCTGCTAAAACGCTGTTCCCGGACCTCGTAGCCCAGATCCTCGGCTATCCGGATCAGAGAATTACGGGTCAGCCCGGCGAGAATGGAACCCAGGGGGGGGGTACGGATGATCCCGTCCCTGACGACGAACAGATTCTCTCCCGTGGCCTCGGAGACGTACCCCTGGGCGTCCAGGAGCAGGGCCTCGTCATACCCGTCCTGGAGGGCCTCGCGTTTGGCCAGGACCGAGTTGACGTAATTACCCGCGGCCTTACTCTTGGTCATCATGGAATTGACGTGCTGGCGGGTGAAGCTGGAGGTCCGGACACGGATTCCCTTTTCCAGGGCCTCCTGTCCCAGATAGGCACCCCAGGCCCAGGTCGCGACGATCACCTGGACCGGATTCTCACCGGGATTGACCCCCATACCGCCGGCACCCAGAAAGACCAGGGGCCGGATGTATCCCTCGGAAAGATCGTTGGCCTTCAGGGTCTCGATGATGGCCCGACAGATGTCTTCCTGGGAAAAATCGATGTCGAACTGCAGAATCTTGGCCGACTCAAAAAGCCGACGGACATGGTCCTCAAGGCGGAACACCGCGGAGTCCTTCGGACATGCATAGCACCGGATCCCTTCAAACACGGCGGTCCCGTAATGCAGCGTGTGGCAGAGCACATTCACGTTCGCCTCGGCCTGAGGGACCAGTTTCCCATCGAACCAGATCTTGCCCGCATCTATCATTGTCATGCCTTCCTTTGCTTAAGTTTGGGAGTGTCGAGATAGAAAATGAACCGTCATAATGTAGGGAATCGGCATTCCCGGGTCAAGATAGAAAAAAAAGAACGTACAGAACAATTGTTCTGGAAGGACGGGATACACGCCACACAGTGCACAAAGGGATTGGACCGGCCCCAAAATAGCCCCGGGCTGTCCGGGTTCCTGCCACGAAAACCGGGCATTGTGCCCCCCTCCTATTTCTTCTTGTGGCTCCCCCGGAAAACGATCTTCAAGGGAACCATGTCCAACCGAAAAAACTTACGGAGCTGGTTCTCCAAATATTTGCCGTAACTCGGTTTGACCAGATCGGGATCATTGACGAAAAAAACAAAGGTCGGGGGTTGGGCCTTGGCCTGGGTCATATAGTACATTTTAAGACGCCGGCCCTTGACCATGGGGGGCTGGTGCCGTTCGGTAACCAATTGGATGAACCGGTTCAATTCTCCGGTCCCAATCCGGGCGGAACATTGCTTGACCAATCTCTGGGCCAGGGAAAAGATCTTGCCCACCCCCCGCCCCTTGAGGGCGGAGACAAAGATCTGGGGGGCATGGCCGCAAAAGGCCAAGGCATCCCGAAGATCCTGCTGGCGTTTACGGAAGCCGTCCTTCGGGATCAGATCGGTCTTGTTGACCACAATGAGAAAGGGAATCTTCTCCCGGTCCAGGTAGGCGATGAGCCGTTTGTCCTGGGCGGAAAGCACCTGTGAACCGTCCAGGACAAAAACGACAACCCCGGCCCGCCTGGCGGCCTGCAGGGCCCTGAGCACACTATAGTGCTCCAGATCGTCATCGATCCTGGTCCGCCTCCTGATCCCGGCGGTATCCACAAACACGTATCTGGTCCCCTCCTTGACAAAGGAGACGTCAACACTGTCCCGGGTGGTTCCAGCGACCGGACTGACAATAAGCCGGTTCTTGCCCACCAGCGCATTGATCAACGAGGACTTGCCCGCATTGGGGCGGCCAAGCATGGCCATGGAAAGACGGGGGCGGGGATCCTCCTCCCCGTGCTCAATCACGGGGACATGGTTCTCCAGCCACTCCACGAGGGTGGACATGCCGTAGCCATGGGCCGCGGACACACCGGCCAAGGGGTATCCCAATGTATAGAATTCGGCTGTCAGACGTTCATCGTGCTCTGGGCCGTCGACCTTGTTCACCAGCAACAGGATCTCCTTGCCGCTTTGGCGCAGATAGGCGCAAACGTCCTCATCCGTTCCCGTGACCCCCTCCCTGCCGTCGACCACGAAAAGGATGATATCCGCAGCATGGATAGCCTCCCGTGCCTGCTCAAGGATCTCCTCCTCCATTTCCCGGGGCGTCTCCAGAACGATCCCCCCGGTGTCGACCAGGGTAAAAGGTTTTTCCAGGTGGGTCACATCGCCGAAAAGGGAATCCCGGGTCACTCCGGACCGATCATGGGTAATGGCCTTTTTCTGTCGTAAAATCCGATTGAACAGGGATGATTTCCCCACATTGGGCCGCCCGACAATGGCGACAAGGGGGAGGGAAACATTCATGGCTGGTATCCTTTTTTGCTTACAGAGGGGATTTCGGCCCCAGGAAAATGGACCCGTTTATCGGACCAAAACACAATGCGCCTGCATCTACAGGGGGGGCATGGAACCGTCAACCGGACCGGGATGACATCCCCGGCCCATTGCGCTATGTCTTTTTTGGACAATGCATTGATATAAATCCTGTATTGCCGCCATCGTTACCCCACTTCCGTTTTTGTACACTCCAATGACATTATTGTGATCAAAACCCCACCATACCCGACCATGCACACAAATTATATAATCAGAGAATCCCAATTCAGCCTGAACGCAACATCCCCCCAAAGAAAAATAGGGGTCAACCCCAAGGCGGTCAGGCTCGACATCGTTCTTGCCCAAGGGGGACCCATCCGCGTCGGATTGACGGACGGGGTCGACGACTCCCGGCTCTCCGAAATCCATACGCTGCACACCGTTCATAGTTTTGACACCTGCGGAATGGCTGGACGCCGTCTCGTCGTCTCCACCACGGGCTCCCTTCCGGCCCATGGGACCATACTGGTTTGGGGCCATGGCAAGGACCCGGACGCGGATCCGTCCTGACCCCCCTTTGACAACCCGCTTTTCCATCCCTATAGATTTTTGCTCCGTTCCTGCCACGCTTTCGGGGCATACAGATTGCAGGACAGTATTCCAAGGACCCACACATACAATCACTACACCCCCAACAAGGGAGAGGCATGCAAAAAACAGTCGAGATTACTATCGAACCCGGCACCCACCCCAAGAACCTTTCAACCAAGGATGCCGAAGAGCTGGACATGCGAATGAAGGCCTTTGAGGTAGCCGTACGCATAAATCCCGCCCTCATCGAAGATTTCATCAACCTTCCAGAACCCATCCACATGGCCTCCCCCAGACGGACCGTTCCATCCGGAGAACGGGAGTAATCGACCTCCTGCACCCATCCATTCTTTGACTCGCCGGATTTATGGTTATATGGTTCCGCTAAAGAATCCTTTCTCCCCGGATTCCAGGATACCGGACCAAGATGCCGTCTCCGGTCCCGGATCCTGGAATCCGGGGCTGACGTCATATTCTCTGTAACCAAAAGGGAGGACCCTGGAATGGATGCCCTTATCATCATTGTCTTGGCCGTTCTCGTCGTGATCGGTGCGTTCTTTTTTTTGGGCATAGGCCGCCCCCGCAACGTCCGGATGAAGACACCCCCCCGGACCAAAGGGGCCTATTCCAAACGTTCACGGCACAAAACCTAGCCACGGCTCCACACCTACGGTCACCCCCATGGGCCTGACCGCCCAGCAAGCCACGAATATCATGGACATAAATACATTGCCCGTCACCCGCCGTACCCTCGGCGGCATGGATTATTTTCTGCTCTGGGCCGGCGTGGCCGTTTCCCTGGCCGAGATCTGGGCCGGAGGATTCCTGGCCCCCATGGGACTATGGCCCGGATTGGCCGCCATCATCATCGGACACCTCATCGGCAACACCCTCATGGCCGGTTGCGGCATTCTCGGTTCCGACCACGGGGTCATGGCCATGACCTCACTGCGCCCGTCTTTCGGCATCCGCGGATCCATCCTTCCGGCCATCCTGAACATCATCCAGCTCGTGGGCTGGGCCGCGATCATGCTCATCATCAGCGGCCATGCAGGGGCCATGCTCGCCAGATTCGCCCCGGTCCCGTCCTCGGAACGGTTCTGGATCGTGCTCATCGGCCTGGGCACCCTGTTCTGGGCATTGTTCACGGAAAAACCCCTGTGGAGGACCCTGCAGAACACGGCCGTCATCGGGCTGCTCATCGTGGTCTGCTTGATGACCGTGGTCTCTTTCAAGGAGATCGGGGTGGCCGCTGCAGTGGACAGGCCCGTGACCATGAACTTCATGACCGGCCTTGATCTGGTCATTGCCATGCCCATCTCGTTCATGCCCCTGGTGGCCGACTACGCCCGGTTCGCCAAGGGGACGAAAACCTCCTTTTGGAGCACATGGTGGGGCTACTTCCTGGTCTCATCCTGGATGTACGTCCTGGGTCTCACGGCCACACTGATCACCGGGGAGACCGATCCGGGCATGCTCATCCTGCGGACCATGGGGTCCCTGGGTCTTGCCGTTCCCGCCCTGGTCCTGGTCGTCTTTTCCACCATCACCTCGGATTTTGCCAACCTGTACTCATCCACCTGCTCGGCCCTGAACATCTCCGACCGGATCAACCCCAAGGGTGTCATTTGGGGGGCGGGTATCCTGTCCATACTGGTCGCCCTGGTCTTTCCCATGGCCCAGTACGAATCCTTCCTTCTGTTCATCGGGGCCATGTTCGTGCCCGTGCTTGGCATCGTCATGACCGATTATTTCCTGCTCAGAAAACGGGCCATGCGGACCAAAGAGCTCGACCGCCCCAAGGGTCCCTACTGGTACTTCAAGGGGATCAACAGGGCCGCCATCCTGGCCTGGGTCGCCGGATTCGCGGTATTCCAGGGACTGGCCGCCATGGAATCCCCCCTGGGATCTTCCATCCCGTCCATCCTGGCGGCCGGGATCGTCTATTATCTGTTCATGCCCCGCGAGCCGGTATCGGATCCTAAAAAAATCGGCGCATCAGGAGAGTAGCTGCCTGCGCAACAGTGACGACAAAACATCTCTTGTCTCCACGTGGTATCCCCGGATGCATCCCAAATCTCGAACCCGGTGGGCATTATTCCGCTACGTCTGGAATAGTGTTTTTTTCTCTGCCCACCCCGAATCCCGAACCCTGTTTGCGTTTTTCCCGGCTTGGCCATAGGTTCTCCCATGCGCTGGTTCCTGAAACTTTCTCTGGGTATCCTCACCGGATTTGTCCTGTTCGCGGCTATTCTGGCGGTTCTCATCGACCCTGACGATCTCAAGCCGCCCCTGTACACCGTTGTCCGTGAACACACCGGGTTGGACCTGAACATCGAGGGACCCCTGGAGATCTCCTTCCTGCCCCGCCCCGAAATAATCCTCAACCGTGTCCGGATCAGCGATCCCGGCCAGCCGGAAAACCCACCCCTGCTTGAAGCCGGGTACGTCGGAGTGGGTCTGTCATCCTGGCCTTTGGGTGCGGACGGTTATGACCTCGGCGATGTGTCTGTCCAAGACGTTCACATGGATTTTTCTTCCCTGGCCCGGACATTCCGCGCCCTTGGCAATGGCCTTAAAAATTCCCAAGAGACCCCACTTCCTGCCGTCTTCCCCCCCCTGCCGTGCACCGATACCGTGCACCTTCCCCTGGATATCCTCCATATCCATACACTCCGCGTGACCAACGCGACCCTCACCGGATTTCCGGCCCTATTCGACACCCCCTCCGCCCCTCCTCCGCTCACAGTGGACCACCTGTCCATCGACGGTCTGGGACAAAACATTCCGGGAACATTGCACTGCAGCCTTACCCGCGACAACCTTGACGTGAACATGAACGGGACCCTGACCCTGTCCAGAGATCTCCGGGCCCTGCTGGTGGAAGACCTCCATGCCCGGTTGGTTGCCGTTGACCTCCCCTTTCTTCCCCAACCCGTCACCACCTCCCTGTCCGGCACCCTTCTTCTCGAGCCGCACTGCGACCGGGTTGTGCTCAGGGCCGTTCGAGCCGAGCTGCCGGGGATCGACATCCTGACCTCGTCCACCATCACCTGGAACCAACCTTCCTGGGAAGGCGGCCTCATCGTCAATGCCCGCCTTCCCGAAACCTTGCATTCCCTGGGACTGGGCAACAAGGCACGCGGCCATCATCCGCGGCAAATCGATCTAAACACACATTGTTCCCTGCATCCGGACACCCTCGTGATCAAGGATCTCCACACGCTCATCGATGGCCAGGCCCTGCACGGCAGAGGCAAGATCACCGGATTCACCCACCCCAAAATCACCTTCAAGGCCTTTGGGGATCGGCTGGATCTGACCGATTATCTGTCCGAGAGCCCTCCTTCGGATCCACCGAACCCGCTCATTTTCTGGTTCAAATCATCCCGGATACGCGGGAGTTTCTCTGCCAATCGGATCGCATGGGCCGGGCTCGCCGCCGAAAATGTCTCCACGCTGATCCGTGCCAACAAGGGCATCCTGCGCATCTATCCTCTCAGAGGACGCATCGCCGAAGGCAACATGGAGGCCAACATTCGGGTCGACCTGAATCCCCGGACGCCCGCAACCACATTCAGGGCCGATCTCACGAACACCAAGGTCCGGGAACTCACAGAAACGCAACCACCTTCCTCCGGCCTGATCGGTTCCATGGACATCTTCATGGATCTGGCCTGGCAGGGTGTTCCCTGGCTGCCCGATCCCGCCACATTGGACGGCCAGGCAACCATTGAAGCATCCAACGGATCACTGGTCGGGCTGGAACTGCCTTGCGAGGCTCCATCGTCCTGCTTGACCGAACGGACACCTCTCCCAACGGATATCATCCCCTTTTCCACTCTGTCAGCCCGGTTTCATCTCCATAACGGGGTCATGGACGGTCGCAGCCTGCATCTCACCTCCGGATCAACCACGATTTCGGGCACGGGAACCTATGATCTTGTGGAAAATGAACTCCGGGGATTCCTCTCCGTGACGGATACTTCACCAGTGACACGAACCATGGAGGTAGGCGGAACCCTGAACCAGCCAACGGCCCGTTTCTTTCCGGCGGAACAGCTTCCACCGGCGTCTCCCGAGCCGAACCCTTCTCCCCCGGCCACTGACACCCAGCGCGCACCGGAGCCCGAACCATGAACATCACCATCCTGGGCACCGAATCCCTGGGAGTACGGGGGCTCTCCTGCCTGGTCGATACCGGGCCCCGGCGCATCCTCATCGACCCCGGAATCGCGCTGGGATACATGCGCCACGGCCTTCTTCCCCACCCCTTCCAGGTGGCCGTAGGGGCCGGGATCAAAAAAACGATAATCCACCACCTCAAAACCGCCACGGACGTGGTCGTCTCCCACTTCCACGGCGACCATATTCCCTTACGCCGGGCCAACCCTTTCCAACTCTCCATTGCCCCCGTAGCCGATGATCTGGCCAGGGTCAGAATCCACGCCCCGGGCAGAAACGGCCTCCCCGGAACCATGCTCCAGCGCCGCCTGGACCTGGAGGAGGCCATCCATCACGAAATCCCGGATGCTCCAGGCCTGGGAGACGGCCCGTTGCGTTTTTCCACCATGGTCCCCCACGGCATGCGGGCGAGCAAACAGGGAACCGTGATGATGACCCGGATCCAGGAAGGGTCGACCACCTTTGTCCACGCCTCGGACATCCAGCTCCTGGACCGCGAACCCATTGACATCATCCGCTCCTGGCGCCCGACCATCGTCATGGCCTCGGGTCCGCCCCTGTATTTGAACCGCTCCACCCCGGACCAGGAGAGCGAGGCATGGAACAATGCTGTTCGTCTGGCCGAAAACGCGGACATCCTGATTCTGGACCACCACCTCCTCAGATGCGACAGGGGAATTACGTGGCTGGAACGTCTCGCCCATACTACCGGGGGCAAGGTTGTATGCGCGGCCACATTCATGCATGCCCGCCCATGTTTCCTGGAGGCCTGGCGGGGAACACTATACCGGGAGATGCCCATCCCCGATGGATGGCATGCGGGATACGCAGCCGGCGATGTTACCACCCAAGATTTCACAACATGGAAAAATTTTTCCGCGTAGGGGAGACAAAAATGGCCCGCACATGCCAACACACATGTACGGGCCGTTTTCTCTTGCAAGGCACCTTTCTTTTCTTCCGACCTACCCTTCCAGATACCCCTTGAGCCCCCCCCTATCTGCACGCCGGCTGACTGCGCCCCTGCCGGGTCATGAGAACCTGCCAGACCTGGATGTCCCTGGCCCGGAAGGCACCGGCGCAGGAGAGGAGATAGTATTCCCACATCCGCTTGAAGGCCTGGCCATACGTCTGGCGCAGGCCGTCCCAGTGGGCCGTGAACCGTTTATGCCAGGCCATGAGCGTTGGATCGTAGTGGGGCCCGATGTTGTGCCAGTCCTCGACCACGAAAAGCCCCTCACAGGCCTGAGCGATCTGGCCGATGGAAGGGAGCATGCCGTTGGGAAAGATATACGTGGTGATCCAGGGGTCGCAGCGCAGATTGGGCACATTCCCCCCGATGGTGTGCAAAAGAAAGATGCCCTTGTCAGCGAGCAGGGAAACGGCCTTGCGCATGAAGGTTTGGTAGTTTTTCGCACCAACGTGCTCAAACATGCCCACGGAGACGATCTTGTCAAAGGTGCCCTGGACATCCCGGTAGTCCTTCTTCTCGATGGTCACGGGGAGTGACCGGCAGAATCCCCGCGCATGGTCTATCTGCTTGTTCGAGATGTTCACCCCGGTGACCCGGCAGCCGTAGTTTTCAGCCATGTACTTGGCCAGACCGCCCCACCCGCACCCGATATCCAGAACATGGTCCCCGGGTTTGAGTTCGAGTTTGCGACAGATGAGATCCATCTTGGCCCTCTGGGCCGTGTCCAGCTCGTCCGTCTCTCCGAAATAGGCGCAGCTGTATTGGAGATAGGGGTCGAGAAAGGTAACGAACAGATCATTGCCCAGATTGTAATGGACCCGGGCCACCTTGCCCGCCCTGCGTTTGGTCTGTTTGTTCAGGATATAGGCGGGCAAGGTTTTACACAAGAGCTTCAGGTTGGTGGAGAGTCGGTTAGCCAGTCTGGCCGCAAGGACCCGAGAAATAAAGGCGTCCACCCGCGGACAATCCCACCATCCCTCCATATAGGCCTCGCCAAGCCCCAGATTGTGGTCGCACAGGACCCGGTCGTAGAGCCGGTCGTCATTGATACGGATGTCCCAGGGCGCGTTCCCCCCAGGGGTGATCCCGGCCTGTTCGAACATGGTCTCCACAAAATTTCTCGACGATTTCCGCATGCTACACCCCCTTGGCGCACTCCTTTGCGCCGACGCCGTTCCTCCCCCGGATCGTGGATTCAACCACACGGGCTTTGGAACCCGTAATTTCTGCGTAACCGATATGTGGTCAGGATTCCTGAATGTTAGCAGCTTACGGGATCATCAGCCCATGGGCTGTAAGCAAAAGATCCTTGTACCGATCCCTCACCAGCACTCACGGTTCCAAGCTGGTTTAAGATAGAATGGTCCTTGCCTCATGCCCGATCCGGATTATACAAGGGTCGGGCTTTCGCAGCGGCCTAAAATGGGTGTAGCGTAAGCCTGAAAAAAGATATTGTAAAGTAGGGGGAGAGCCTTTTTGGCATCGCCTAACAGCCCCCCTGTCCCGCCAACATCGAATCCGACACAATGGAGAACCTATGAAAGATTTCATCTGCGAAAAATTTGAGGTCGACAATCCCGACGAAACCATGGTTTTCGGCAAGACCGAGCACGTGGTCTTTGACCTGGCCGTTTCCAATGTCTTTTTTGTCGGCCTCCGGGGGAGCGGCAAGACCACCATAGCCCAACAGGTCGCCAAAAAACTCAACGTCCCGTTCGTGGACACGGACAGGATGGTTGAAGACGGAGCCGGAAAATCCATCAAGGAAATCGTGGCCGAAAAGGGATGGGAGGAATTCAGAAGCCTGGAGTCGGCGGTTCTAGCAAGGGTATGTTCAGACAGGGGACAGATCGTGGCCACGGGAGGAGGGATAGTGCTCTCCGCCAAAAACCGCGAGCTCCTCCAGCACAGCGGAACCAGTTTCTACCTCATGGGCAATCCCCCCCTGCTGGCAAACCGTATCGAGCAGGACGGGACAACCGGAACACAGCGCCCGGTTTTGAGCGACAGCCCCCTCAGGGAAGAGATGAGCGAGCTCCTCTGGGAACGCGAACCCCTATACATGATGGTCGCCGCCCACACCTTGCAGGCGGAAAAGAACGTGGACGGTTTGGTCGGGGATGTGATCGCGGCGTTATGGCCGGAAGGACGATGAAAAAACGGAGACGGGAGGCGGGGTGTGGACGGACACGGACACACACGGACATGCACGGGCCTCGGATTCCGGACCGGCCGAGTCTGCGTTACTCCCGTCCCCGTTCTCTCTTCCTCTCCGGCAAGGCCCATATGCAGGGCAGACTTGCCAGCGAGACCACCGCGCACCCGCTCAGGGTGGCGGCAAATCCGAACCGGTCCACGCCCCAGCCCACCAGCAGCAACACCAGCGACGTAATCCCGAAGTTCAGCCCCATATACAATCCATTGGCCGCGCCCCGGTTTTTTCCGGCATGGTCCTGGACCGTGGCCAGTAGTACCGGTGAGCAGGCGAACACAAAGATCCCGATACACACCAAACAGGGAAGGACCGCCCACCCGCTGGCCCGCACAAACAGGAGAAGCGAGGCGGGACCGAGGACCATCCCTGCGTAGAGGACCTTCTTGCGGCCGATCATATCGCTGATCGATCCCCCCAGGAGGGATCCGCCTGTTCCCACCAGCTCGAACAGGGCCAAGGCCATCCCCCCCATGATAATGGTATGCCCCTTGCCCATGACCATGTACGTGGGCAAAAATCCGGCCAGGGTTCCGGTCAGAAAGGCTCGGGCCGCCAGGAGTCCGGCCATGGGGGCCATGACGAACCGCAATTCCTTCCAGGCGCTTGCAACTGAAACCCCCTTGGCGTGCTCATGCAGAACGGGGGGAACATCGCGGATCTGTGCGTAGAGGATCAGCGAGGCTCCCATTCCAAAAACCATGAGCCCCCAGACCCCTTCGAACCCGAATACCCCCACGGCTCCGGTCGCCACCACCGGCCCCACACTCCTGCCGAGCTCACCGGCCACCATCCATACGCTCATCCCCCGACCGACCCGTTCTCCGGAAAAACGGGCGATGAACACGGGGCCGAGCACGTGGTACATGGACGCGCTCACCCCTGCCATAAGCAGCATGAGGCAGAGAACCGGATAACTCGTGGCCAACCCGAGACAGGACATGAGCATGGCCGTGACTGCGGGGGCTGCAGCAAATACGACCCTCAAGTCATGCCTGTCCGCCAGGATCCCCAAAAAGGGATTGGCCAATGAACTGGACCTGAAAAATACGGTCAGAAGTCCGGCCAGGGTCATGGAAATGGCGGAACGCTCAATGATCAACGGCAGAAACGGGGCCAGAAAACTCGAATACACGTCATGGACAAAATGCCCGCCGGCTACGGTCATGACACGTTTGGAAGAAGGGGGTTCCGGATACAGGGCCATGGAGTTATTCCTCGTTCAAAAGGTGTGGGAGATCATATGACGACAGGTCACGATCCTGCGCAATACCGGGACATTCCGATCCATGCTGCGCTCCACGGGAGCACGCAAAAAAATCACCCTGGACCTGATCCGGGATCTCCTTGTTCTTGCATTCCCTTTGTTCCTGGAGCGTTGCATGAACCCCAAGAGCCCGTCCTCCGCCGGGATGACGGTCGTCAACGGCAATTCGTCTTCCTGGGTGACAAATTCGTTTCTGGACTGAAAAACATCTGCCCGTGAACGGAACGTTACAGATCTTTCCAAAATAATTGTATTTTTGACTATTGTCGCCAAGAATTGCTGTCAATCATGCAAAAAAAGGATTTTGTATTGCATAATCAATTTCATTATTGTAACGGCACAAAAAGATACCGATACTGTCTATCGGTTTTGCCTTACCATTGCCCTAGTCGCTAAAATGGCATCATCTTCGAAAAAAAGATCTTGGGTATTATAATGAAATCGTATTTTGTCTTACATTCAATTGTCTTTGCTACACTGCTCTACATTCCATTTGGGTATTTGTATCCACCATACTGTTGTGCCTATGAGGACCAAGAACTCAACAAACTCAAACGCATGGAGCTGGAAGATCTCCTCACCCACCCCGTGACCTCGGTCTCCAAATGTCCGGAATCACAGTTCCAGGCAGGCGCGGCCGTGTATGTCATGACCAGCGGATCCATCCGACGTTCAGGGGCGACGAATCTTCCGGACCTGCTCCGCCTGGTTCCGGGCATCCAGGTGGCCCGACTCGACGCCAACAAATGGGCCATTTCCTGCCGCGGATTCAACGGCAGATTCTCCAACAAACTCAAGGTGCTCATGGATGGCAGGGAACTCTACACCAGCGGATTTTCCGGAGTTCTGTGGAGCAGGCACGGTATCATCCTCAAAGATATCGAAAGGATCGAAATCGTTCGGGGACCGGGGGCATCACTCTGGGGGACCAATGCGGTCAACGGGGTGATCAACATCATCACCAAAAAGGCCTCCGGGACCCAAGGGGGACATATATCCTCACTTGTAGGGAATGAAGAGCAAAGCTTGGAGGGCCGTATCGGAGGCAGGACAGGACCGAATACCTTCTACCGCGTTCATGTCAAGGGGCGCAATGGCGATTCGGGTGGAAATACATCCGTCGCCTCTCATGACGGCTCGAAGGATGCTCGGGGCGGTTTCCGCATGGACTGGGAGCCGCTGGGCAGAAACGAGGCCTCATTCCAGGGAGACGTCTACGCGGGTTCCTTTGACCAGACCATTGCCCTGCCGGAAACAGCCGTTCCATCCTCCTGGGATAACAAGGAGGAATCGATTCGAAAAAATGGGGGCAATCTCAATTTCCGCTACGCTCGACACCATTCCCATTCATCAACGACCCGATTCCAATTGTACTACGACCGACTTCTCCACGACGAAACCGTCACCCGATATACCAGCGGTGTGGTCAAAGGCTACCTCCAGCACGCCTGCAATCCTTTACAGGGACACGAACTTGTCATGGGCATGGCCATCAAGATGACCCGGACCGGATTCGAAAACACCGACATTGTCACCTTCTCGGATCCCACATCGACGAGGACGCTGTACTCGGGTTTCATCCAGGACAAAATCGATCTGTACGAACAGATCCTGCACTGCACGCTGGGAACCCGATACGAATATGACGAAGACTGGGGTGATGCTCTAGAACCGACAATCCGTCTCGTCTTCAGTCCCAACGAGATGCATACACTCTGGGGATCGGTCTCACATGCCGTGCGATCTCCTTCAGTGGGGGCAAGGAGTTCGGCAAGGAACGTCTCACAGCCTTTGAGTTGGGATACAGAATTTCCCCATGCCATGAGATCTCGTTTGATATCGCATATTTTGACAATCGGTACGACGACTTACGCACGGCCTCCGTGGACATCTCCACCATGGCATCGGGGGTACTGGACGTCGGCTTGACCAACAAGATGACCGGCCATGCCTATGGAGGAGAAGCGGTGCTCGACTGGCACCCGTTCGAACAGTGGAGGATGCAGGCCTCCTACGCGCTGCTCGTGATGGAGCTTGAAATAGACGGCCAACCCACAGACAGGCCTGCCATGGATAACGAGGGGGATTCGCCCAAAAATCAAATCGTTATCAGATCCCTGCTGGATCTGAGCAAAGAGGTCCAATTGGATATGGCTACCAGATATGTGGACAGCCTGCACATTTCCTCAGAGGAACGCATCCCCTCTTATGTAGGCCTTGACATCCGGCTGGCCTGGCGTCCCCGTCCGGGAGTGGAGTTCTCCCTGGTCGGCCGGGACCTCCTTGAGGATGAACACCAGGAATTCTTTCCCCAGGCCCTGCAGGTGGTTCCGACAACAGTCCAACGCAGCGTCCATGCAACCATGACGTTTACGTTCTAACCGACCATGAACATACAGCGCATAAACCTCTGTTCCCGTCTTTACGACACCTCATTGCCACTCCCGACAGAACGGTGGTGTCTTTCGAGGGCATACCCGCTCATTCTTGCACTCACGGCTTTATTCCTCATATTTTCGGGACACCCATCCCAAGCCCTTGCCCAGCCATCCATGGCCGATGCGAACAAGGTCAGGGCTACCTATCTGTACAACCTGATCTGGTTTGTCGACTGGGACCAACACGACCTTGGTCCTTCTCAATCCCCCTTCAACATCCTGGTCATGGGAGATGCTCCCATGGCTTCAGACATCAAAAAACTGACCCGGGGAGAATCCTTTCTGGACCATCCCCTTGTTGTGACGGATACGCCGGTGCTTTCCCTTGCCGACTACAGAATCATCCATATTCCTCGGGACTTCGACTCCAGAATAGGAGATATTCTGGCCCAGACCAAGGACAGCCAGACCCTGATTACCGGCAACGACATGGAATGTCTCCGCCAGGGGGGCATGGTCGCCTTCGTCCGCATAGAGTCCACCCTCAAAATATACGTCAACCTTCAGGCCATTGAGCGAGCGCATATCAGACTCAGCGCCAAACTTCTCAAGATCGCGACCCACATCGCACCCCTCCCGGAGGTACGTCAGTGAAACACTTTTTTGAAAAACTTCCTCTGCAGGCCAAGCTCAACCTTTTCGCCGGTTGTGTATGCGTGTTCGTTCTTTTCGTGATAAGCGTCTTCTTCTGCACCCAACGAATCATGGAGTACAAAAAGGACCTCCTGAACACGGTAGGAATGGGTTTGGAAATGGTTTCCAACAATGTCTCTGCGGCATTATTGTTCAACGACCACAACACGGCCGAAGAGATCCTCGACAGTTTCAACGCTTTCGATATTGTCGAACAAGCCCACATCTTGGATACAAATGGCAAGATTTTTGCTAGCTATACCAAGCCGAACGCAAAATCCCCTGAGATAAAAACACAGATTGCATTCCTCGGGGCCAAGGGGATTCCTACGCAGGGAGGAACGTACCTATTCATGGACAGAACAGTGCGGTTCGCCAAACCCATCCTTATGGGAGGCAGAAAATTGGGTAGTTTGTTCGTTATTGCGAGTATGCAGGGAATCTTCTCGAACGTTCGCACATTCGTCGTCATCACCCTAGCAGTCGCCGCCCTGGTTTCTTTGATTGCCTTTTATTTGAACAAAAAAATACTAAAAAAAATTTTACGCCCCATCAGAGAATTGGCCCAAGTCGTCAAGACCGTTTCCCAAACCAAGAACTACGGATTACGAGTGCCTCTGCGATCAACCGACGATCTGGGCAAGGTCATGGATGGCTTCAACAGCATGCTCGGGATTATCGAACAGCATAATAGTACGCTGAACAAGGCCCTCAAAGCTGCAACCGGGGCAAAGCAACAGGCCCAAGAGGCCAACGAATCCAAATCCCGTTTCCTGGCCAACATGAGTCACGAGATCCGCACCCCCATGAACGGAGTTCTGGGCATGATCCAGGTATTGCAAAAGACGGAACTCACGGACCAACAGTACAAGTGTTCGGAACTGATCCGTATTTCAGGAGAGAATCTGCTTTCCCTGATCAACGATCTGCTCGATTTTTCCAAAATCGAGGCCGGCAAAATGGATTTGGTCCTCAAGGATTTCGACCCATATACCCTTTTCAGGGAACTCCACGAAATGATGAGCGTGCAGGCTAAAGACAAAAATCTGGTTCTGTCCACCATCATGTGCACGGATATTCCCATTACGTTTGAGGGAGATACCGACCGCATCCGCCAGATAGTCGTCAATCTGGTGGGCAACGCCATCAAATTCACCAATACCGGGCATGTCATGATCAATGTCGTGCCAGAAGAATCCTCGGATTACGGAATCAGACTGGGAATCGAGATACGGGATACGGGCATCGGCATCCCGGAAGAACTGCAGGGGAGTATCTTCGAAAGCTTTGTCCAGGCCGACAGTTCGGCAACCCGAAACTTCGGAGGCACGGGGTTGGGCCTGGCCGTGACCAAACAACTGGTGTCCATGATGCACGGGGATATCCAACTGTCCAGCAAACCGAACAGGGGATCGATCTTCCGGCTTTCCCTTCCTCTTGGCATAAAAAAAGGCACCCCGGGATTTCCGGTTACCTTTTCCCGACCGGCTCCCGCTCTGGAACCGGCTCGTCATTCTGTGCAATCAGCTAGGAATCATACAGAGGATGCGGTCAAGCTCCTCATCGCCGAGGACAACGAAGTCAACCAGGAGGTTCTGGTTGACGTTCTGGAATTCATGGACTGCTCCGTGACCCTGGCCATGGATGGAAAAAAAGCCGTCTACCTGGCATCCAGACAACGGTTCGACATGATCCTCATGGACTGCCAGATGCCGGTCATGGACGGATTCGAAGCCACACGACGCATTCGAGCCCTTGACGACCCGGACCTTGCCAACGTCCCCATCGTGGCCATGACGGCACTGACCCAGAACAAAGACAGACAGGCCTGCTTCGATGCAGGGATGGACGACTACCAGAGCAAACCCTTTTCCCTGGATACGTTAGAGGCGTGTATCGGAAAGTGGACCGGGCGGTTGCAGGAGACGGGATGAAATGGAAAGGACACATCCTCTATCTCCTATCCCGCATTCTTCAATCCCGGAGCGGTTTCTTCGGAGTCCTGCGCAGACTTTCCATACTCGCCTTGATGTCCAAAATCGGCGTACCGTCGATGGCGTCCAATCCCTGGACAAAAAGAACATTGTCCTTCCGTCCGAGGACCTCCACCTCGGTGATGGCGATACCGTTGGGCCGGTTGGGAGTCCTTGCGGCAAAGGGGCCCACACGCTTGCCGTCCCACCGTCTTTGGAATCCGGTCACCAGGGGACCTGGTCGGTGCACATACCAGACAACGGTCAGATGGGACTCCTCTTCCACTCCGCTCATGAACCTCGCCATGCCGGGATGGAGTACGAGCTGGGACACCCCTTTTTTATCCACCCCGAAAAGCCCCTCCATGTGCTGGTCGTTGAGGACCGCACCGATGGGATGGAAACACAGGGGAACGGTCTCTCCGAACAAACATTCCCGACAGACACACTCTCCATCGACTTCCGAGCACTCCCCAGCCGGGCATGATCGCCCACACTGCGAACAGATCGCTCCATTTTTCTTCATAAACCAAGACCATTTTGGAATGTTGGGTTTTTATCGAACCTCTGGTCCAAGCGACGATCCGTAGGGGCACCCCTTACGGGTGCCCCTTTGGTGAGTGAACCCACATCTGAAACATTGCCTGGATTGGGTTGCCTTGAAAGTACATCCAAAATCCATGGTAAAAACTCCGTGTTTCAACATGGTTCTGGTTTAGTAACTTCCTACGCACTGGCTGCGGCCAAATAGGACGGCGGGATCTCCAGGGCCGGATCCGAAAAATCCCCTCGGCCCCCCTTTTCCATCCCTGCCCAGCGGTGCCGTCGTCTGGTCTAGGATTCGGCATCCAGTTCCTCCATAAAATAAGAAATCCGCGCCTGGGGCTTGAGATATCTGAGCTCGGAAGACGAAAGGTCGTCCATGTCGACCGCCTTCGTGATGTTCTGGTCCTCTTCCGTCAGATCCAGGACCAGGGCATCCTTGGAGGAGATACCGCTCACATAGGGCATGACCATCGGCTTGAGTGGATGACTGGGATTCACGGCCATAACCTTGGCCTTGGCACCGGAGGTCAGGGTGACAATGGTCCCCGGCGGATAGACACCGAGACGTTTGACGAAAAAAGCGAACAGGGACATGTCGATGATCGTGTCGTACCTCTTGAACATGAGCTGCAGGGTCGCATAGGGGGAAAGACGCTGGGAGGGATCGTAATGGTTGCACAGGGTATCAAAGATATTGGCGATGGTCGTGATCTTGCCCGGCAGGGCTATCTCTCTGCCCTTGAGCCCGTTCGGATACCCAAAACCATCACTACGTTCATGATGGTGCATGATGGTGGCCAGGACATTCTTGTCTGATACCCCGGCCTTGGCCGCCATCTCCACCCCATATCTAGGATGGAGCCGGAGGAGTTCTTGTTCGTGCTTGTTCATCGCTTCCCGGGGCTTGCGCCAATGCTTTTTCTCGATACGCATCTTGCCCAGATCATGCATCAACGCCCCCATGCCCAGTGTCTGGAGCTGTTCGGCGTCCAGCTCCAGGGCGCTGCCAAGCATCATGGCAAGGACCGAGACATTCAAAAAATGGTAGGTCAGCTCCTGGTCCTTGTCCTCGGCATCCATGAGATGCATGACCGTATCGGACACCGAGACAAAGGTTTCGACCATCTCCCGGACTACCTCGTGCACCTCCGCCAGGCTTCCCTCGGAACCGGACATGAGGTTACTCATCAGGTTGGGAACCTTTTCCGCGGTCTGGTTGAATTTTTTTGCGGTCTTGACGATCCTTTTCCTGATATTTTGGAGCTCTTGCTTCCGTTGCTGTTTATGGACGAACTCACCGTCCAACACGGGCTGCTTTTTGGGGGAGGTGGGCGGGACCTCGCTTTCCTCCTGAACCGGCAAGGGCGGACGATCGCTCTTGTCCGGGTCGTAGCGGAACTCGTCGATCCCCAATTGCCTGAGAATCTCCAGCTGCTTTCCATTCTTTATCTTAAAATTATTTAACAAGAACGGATGCTTGAGCCAATGCTCCTCCAAACAGATGAATATGCCGGTCTGGAGCTGGTCCACGGACAGGGTATGTTCGTCGTTTCTGGTATCCATTATGGGGGGCCTACCACGCAAGCATGGACAATCCGTCCATGGTCTTGTTGAAAGATTTTTTGCACACCACTTGCCAGCTCTGCAGTTTCTCCTTGGAAATCGTCTTGTGCAAGAACGCGAGATCCAACTCGCGGGTGGGGTCATTTTTGGTAAACCGGAGGAACATGTGGTCGAATACATTGGCCACATGGACGATACACAACGGTGAGATCTCATATTTTTTCATGGCCGACGGATGCTCGTGGAAGGCGACGGCCTCGATGATCTCCAGCGGAACCCCCCAGATGCCCAAAAGATAGGCGCCGGCCATTCCATGGCAGCACCCCAGCGTGGCTATTTCCTGTTTTCTAAGGGATTCGTTCTTCCCGGGAAAACCTTCCAGGATCTTTAGATAGGCGTCCGGGTAGATGTTGATGAGCAAAAATTTTCCCAGATCATGGAGAAGGCCCGCCAAATAACAACTATTGATAAAACCGGGATCGGAACATTCCTGGGATCCGATCAGGGCGGCGTACCCTGCAGTGCGGAGACAATGCCGCCATAAGCCATCCGTTGAGAAATTGTTGAAAATGATATCATTGTACTCGGCAAAGATATCCTTTGACGAGATGATCTTGTAGAGGAGATCCATACCGATCATCTTTGCCGCGTCGCTCAGGGTCGGCAGCCCTTGTGCCTGGGAAAAAAACGCGTTCAGGGTAACCTTGAGCAGGTTGGCGGCCATATTCACGTCATAGGGAATGATCTCGCCGACCTCTTGCGGATTGGCATGGGCAATGGCCTCGAAGAGCAGGGCAAAAAAGAGGGGCTGGCTGGGCAGGGCCCCTATCCCGTTGAGATGTCTTTGTAATTCCTGTTTCGGAAGGATCCTGCGGAAAAAGAGAATGCTGTTGACCCACGACACGAGTGTATCGGGGTGGCAGGGCTTGTGCAGAAACTTGTGGGCCGGCTTGAGGGTCTTTAGAATGAGCGAGGTATCCGAGTGGCCGGAAAGGATGGTCCTGATAGTCTGGGGGTATTGCTTCCTGACCAGACGCAAGAACTCGGCACCATCCATCCCAGGCATATACATGTCCGAGACGACCAGATCCACCTCCCTTTCGGCGAGGATATCCAGTCCCTGGCGGCCACTGGTGGCAAAATGCATCTCCCACTCCCTACGCATCGAGCGCAGGGGGCGTTTGAGTCCGTCCAGGACCTTTTGTTCGTCATCGACAAAGAGTATACGAAATTTTTGTGCCCCAGCCATTTTTTCTCCCAAATGTTCCTGTGTCTTTCCCCTACACCGGGCAGTCCACGCGTGTCATCCATCCCATCGGCAGCAGGCCGCACATGCTGGTTTCCGGACCAAAGATTCCGGTCGCAAGGGACCTCTTTTCCACGCACAGCCGATCTTCCCGCTACAACGCATTTTTTTGCCCCCTATCCCTTCCGGGGTCAATCGGGCCGGCCCCATCGTAATAAGGGGCCGGACGGATTTCATTTCACATAGACCTTGATCTCATTGGTCCGGATCTTTGTCTGACCAGGTGTGGCCTCGCCCGAAGTGATGACCACATCGTCCCCGGATGCGAACAGATCCGAGTTCTGGATAAAGCCCTCGGCCCGCTCCACATGCGCCTTGATGGCGCTGTCCACGAGATGGGGGTGGACCCCCCAAAAAAAATTCATGGCCCGCATGACCCCCGGGTCAGAGGTCAGGGCGTCGATGTCCTGGACCGGCCTGCGGCTGGAAAGGTACCTGGCCGTAGATCCGGTGGTGGAATGGCTGACAATGGCCGCGGCATCGGTGTTGTCCGCCAGCAGGCACGCGGCATAGGCCAAATACTTGGGCGGGTTCTTCTCCGGCTTGGGCGCGTAGGGGCCCTCGATCCGCTCCAGATAATAGGGTTCGCACTGGGCCGCAATATCCCGAATGATATTCACCGCTTCCACAGGATAGGCACCAATGGCCGTTTCCTCTGAAAGCATGACGCAATCGGCCCCGTCCATGATAGCGTTGCCCACATCGGTGGCCTCGGCCCGTGTGGGGATAGGATTCTTGACCATGGACAACAGCATCTGCGTGGCCACGATGACCCCCTTCTGGGCATGACGGCAGGCCCGAATGATCTTGTTCTGGAGAACGGGCAACGATTCCAGGGGGCATTCGAGGCCCAGGTCCCCCCTGGCAACCATGATCGCATCGGCCGAATCCACGATGGCCTCCAGGTTGTCCATGGCATTCTTGCGTTCCAGCTTGGCGACCACCGGGATCCACGTCCCGTGCCGGGCGATAATGGACCGGGCTTCGGCAATATCGTTCTCGCTCTGGACAAAGGAGATGGCCACGGCGTCCAGGCCGATCCCCAACCCCTCATCCAGGTCCTTGCAATCCTTGGGTGTTATGGCCGAGATGGCGTGCTCCTTGCCCGGAAAACAGATTCCCTTGTTCGAGGTCAACAGCCCCCCATTGTGGGCCCGAAGAAAAAAACACCCATCTTTTTTGGCGACTCGGGTGATGGAAAAGGTGAGCAGCCCGTCGCTCAAGGAAACCGGCATCCCCACTCCGAGCCCCTTGAGAAGTTCGGGAAAATCAAGGGGCAGAAACGGATACCTTCCGGCCTCGTCCCTGTGCTCGGGAAGCCCCAGGCAGACGAACCATCCCTTTTCTATCTCCAGGGGGGATCCTTCCACCTCGCCGATACGGATCTTGGGCCCGCACAAATCCCCCATGGCGGTGAGAGGAATGCCCAGCTCGTTCTCGACCTCTCGGATCATCTTCACCGTGGACGCGAAAGACGCGGCATCGGCATGGGAAAAATTGAGCCGAAAAATCCTGACCCCGCCATGAACCATGGCCTTCATGGTTTTGTGATCGGAAGAAGCAGGACCTAATGTGGCGACTATCTTGGTTTTCATGACCAACTCCTTGGAGAAAAAATTCCGTTTTGTCCGGCTGTTATCGCATAACCCTTCAATGGTCCATGGAATATACACACTCCGGGATGAAAAAATTCATGGCACCGGTTGCCCGTCATTCTCGTCGCCCAGGTAAACAAGCCTTGACAATACCACTAAAATTTCTAGATTTTCCACCACGAAAAATCACAAGCGTATGACGTTTCCATACCGTTTGCATACTACCAACTTTTTGCCAACCATCATCATGATCCAAGACATCCAAGAACGCATCCATGCGACCATTCCTGCCGTGGACGGGCTGCGTCGGGAGATCGGCAAGGTCGTGGTCGGCCAGCAGGATCTCGTGGACCGGCTGCTCATCGGGCTGTTCACCAAGGGCCACGTGCTCATCGAGGGCGTCCCCGGTCTGGCCAAGACCACCCTGGTCAAGACCCTGGCGGCAACGCTCCGTGCCGGATTCAAGCGGATCCAGTTTACCCCGGACCTGCTCCCCGCAGACATCCTGGGCACGGAGATCTTCGAGCCGGGGACCGGGACCTTTTCCATCAAAAAGGGCCCGCTTTTCGAAAACATCATCCTGGCCGACGAGATCAACCGGGCCCCGTCCAAGGTCCAGTCCGCCCTGCTCGAGGCCATGCAGGAACGCCAGATCACCATCGGGGACGAAACCTTTTCCCTGCCGGACCCCTTTCTGGTCATGGCCACCCAGAACCCCATCGAGCAGGAAGGCACCTACCCCCTGCCCGAGGCCCAGGTGGACCGGTTCATGCTCAAGCTGCACATCGGCTATCCCACCCGGGAGGACGAGCGGGAGATCGCCAGACGGTTCGGCCGGGACTACGACACCGGCCCCGAACCGGTCATGACCCCGGCAGATCTCGAAGACATTAGAACCCTGATCCAGGACGTGCTCCTGGACGACAAGCTCTTTGAATACATCATCACCCTGATCTTCGCCACCCGGGAACCGCAAAAATTCGGACTGAGCGATGTACAGGATCTCATCGCCTTCGGGGCCTCGCCCAGGGCGACCATCTACCTGACCATGGCGGCCCGGGCCCATGCCTTCCTCCAGGGGAGGGCCTTCGTCACCCCCCAGGACATCAAAACCATCGGCCCGGACATACTCCGCCACCGGATCATCCTGACCTACGAGGCCGAGGCCGAAGACATGACCACCGATCAGGTAATAGGACGCATCTTCGATTCCATCGAAGTGCCATAGTCTTTCTCCGGGGCTCTGCGCCCCTGCGCGAAAAAAAACAAAAAAAATCCCGCGTCCCAGCGCGAAAACGCACTATGCTCTCACCCGAACTGCTCAAAAAAATCCGCCGCATCCACATCACCTCGTCCAAGGTGGTCGACTCCATGATGGCCGGGCATTACCGGTCGGCCTTCAGGGGGTCGGGCATGGAATTCGAGGAGGTGCGGGAGTACGTTCCCGGGGACGAGATCCGGACGATCGACTGGAAGGTCACCGCCCGCATGGGACGGCCGTACATCAAACGGTTCCGTGAAGAACGCGAGCAGGTGATCATGCTCGTGGTGGACATGAGCCGGTCCGGGCTCTTTGGCACGCAGGAGAAAAACAAGCGGGAGACCATCACCGAGCTGGCCTCCATCCTGGCCTTCCACGCGGTCAAGAACCAGGACAGGGTCGGGGTGGTCCTGTTCACCCGGGACGTTGAACGCCATATCCCGCCCAAACGCGGGGCCGCCCATGTCTGGCGGGTCATTCGGGAAATCCTGACCTTCACCCCGAACTACCGGGGCACGGACATGACCCGGGCCCTGGACTTCATGGGCCGGGTCTGTCGGAAAAAGACAATCACCTTTCTCATCTCGGATTTTCTGGGCAGTGATCCGATCCCATCGCTGAAGCGGTTGGGCAAACGCCACGACATCATTGCCGTGCCCGTGACCGATCCCGGGGACTTCATCCTGCCCAAGGCGGGCATCCTGGGGATCCGGGATCTGGAAACCGGGACCATGGGCCATGTGGACTGCTCGGACCGGCTGACACGGTCTCGGTTCACCCAAATGCAACAAAAAGCCTATGCAACGGTTCTGGCCGCCCTCAAGCGAGCAGGCATCGACAGCATGGAGATCAGCACGGACAAGCCCCCCACCGATGCCCTGTACCGGTTCTTCAGGATACGCGAAAAAAGGGCCCGGGCATGAACCAGACATTGACCAACGCCACCCACCTGTCCCACCCCATGACCGACATTCGGGATATCAAGCCGCTGCAGTCCATGCCCTCCATCGACTGGCGTATGGTGGGCATGACGGCTGGAACCGTGGTACTCGTCATCGTCCTGGCCTGGCTGTGCTGGAGGCGGTGGAAGAAGCGAACAACCCAGGAAATTGTCACGCCTCCCCTGCCCGCCCACGAGCAGGCCTGCAGGGACCTGGATCTTCTGGCGTCCATGGATGATCTCGGGGACAAGCCCTATTACTTCCGGCTGAGCCATATTTTGCGGACCTACCTTGAATCCCGCTTCGGAATCAGGGCCCTGGAAATGACTACCGAGGAACTCCTCCCGGCGTTGGAAAAGACCGGCATGGAGCAGAAAGGTATCCGGAGTGTGAAGAATTTTTGTGCCACGGGCGACCTGGTAAAATACGCCGATTCCCGCCAGGACGAGAACAAACGGCACAACGACCTGACCATGGTACGCGAACTGGTCGACACCACACGTGAGCGGGTGCCCGAAGAACCCGCCCCCCGACCAGATTCCTGACACGTCTTGCGCTGCGCGGTCCAAATCTTTTTTCTTTTTTATCGCGCAGAGGAAAAAACACCAACCCCCTGCGCCCCATGTTTCGTTTCGAACACCCCCTTTTTCTCCTCACCTTTCTTCTTCTGGCCGCGGTCATTGTCTACCGCTCCCGTGCGGGCCGTGAGCCGGTTCTGGGGGTGGCCGACGCACCGAGTTTTTCAGCCCTGCCCAAACCCTGGACCATCCGCCTGTACCCTTTGTTCGCAGCCATCCGCTATCTGGTGGCCGGCCTGCTCATCCTGGCCCTGGCCGGGCCCCAATGGGGGAACACCGTGACCACGCGCACCTCCGAGGGGATCAATATCGTGTTGGCCGTGGACCTGAGCGGGTCCATGGCGGCCCTGGATTTCACGGAACGGGACGAGCGGGTCAACCGGCTTCGGGCGGTGAAGAATGTCGTCGGGGACTTCATCCAGGAACGGGACGGGGACCGCATCGGCCTGGTGGTCTTTGGCAGCGAGGCCTATACCCAGGTGCCCCTGACCACGGATTACCCGACCATCACCAAGGTCCTCGAACGTGTGGAAATCGGATCGGCCGGGCAGCAGACCGCAGTGGGTGACGCACTGGGTATCTCCCTGAAACGGCTCCAGGATATCCCGGGAAAGACCGGCATCGTCATCCTGCTCACCGATGGGCGCTCCAATGCAGGAGCCCTGTCGCCCGAGGACGCCACACGCATAGCATCCCAGGAAGGGGTCAAGGTGTACACCATCGGCGTGGGCGGGACCGAACCGGCACCGTTCATTGTCGGCGATCCCCTGTTCGGGCAGCGGGTGGTCTATCAGCGGGTGGACATTGACGAACCCATGCTCCAAACCATCGCCAAAGACACAAGCGGCAGGTATTTCCGGGCCAACGATACGGATTCCCTGGCCAATATCTATGCGACCATCGACAAACTGGAAAAAAACAAGGTCAAGACCAAAACCTTTGGCCGGTACAAAAACCTCTATCCATGGTTCGTGGGCCCGGCTCTCACCCTCCTGGCCCTGTGGATCCTGCTTTCCCAAACCCGTCTCATCCGACTGCCATGACCTTTACCCATCCCGACCTTCTCTATCTTCTCTGGCTGATTCCCGGACTTGTCCTGCTCTTTGTGTACGGCCGGAAACGGCGCACGCGGAACATGGACGGGTTCGGCCGGGGCCGAACCCTCACCCCCATCAGCAGACGTCCGGGGCCCCTTGCTGCATGGGCCAAACATGGTCTGATCATCACATCCATGGTCTGCATGACCATCGGACTGGCGGGTCTGCAGCGCGGCCACACCTGGGAACGGATCGAGCGCAAGGGGGTCAGCCTGGTCCTGGCCCTGGACTGTTCCAGAAGCATGCTCGCCGGGGACACCAGGCCGGACCGGCTCCAGCGGGCCAAATGGGAAATCCGGGACCTTCTGGGTATGCTCCACGGGGACAAGGTCGGCCTGGTCGCCTTTGCCGGGACCGCCTTTGTCCAATGCCCGGTCACCCTGGACTATTCCGGATTCGAACTCTTTCTCCAGGCCCTGACCCCGGGGGCCATGCCCGTGGGGGGCACCGATCTGGGCGCGGCCATCAAGACGGCCATGGACGCCTTTGATCCCCAGGAAGCATCCGAAAAGGCGATCATCCTCATCACGGACGGGGAAAAAACCACGGGCGATCCCCTGGAGATGGCCCAGCAGGCCGCCGACCAGAACATCAAGATCTTCTGTATCGGCATCGGCCGGCCCGAGGGCGCGCCCATCCCGGGCAAAGACCAGGGATTCGTCAAGGACGAACAGGGACAGATTCTTCTGTCCAGACTGGACGAAACAACCCTGCAATCCATAGCCTCCCTCACCGGGGGAATCTATGTGCGTTCCACCACCGGGGACATGGATCTGGACACCATCTACAACCAAGAGATCCTGGGCAGCATGGAGGCCTCCACCCTGACCGGCGGCAAAAAAAAGACATCCATCGACAGATACCCCTGGCTCGTCGGCCTGGGACTCATAGCCCTGCTCACGGAACTCCTCATCCTGAGTCCCAAAAACGCGCTCTTCGGCCTCTGTCTGCTCCTGGGCCTGACCCCGGTCCGACCGGCTCTTGCCATGGACAATCCCTTTGTCACCCAGGAGGGCAGGGGGATGACCGCCTATGACAATGAAAACTATGAACAGGCCCGCACCCATTTCCTCGGGGCCCAGGTGGACACCCCCGCAGACCCTTCCCTGGCCTACAACCTGGGCAACACCGCCTTCCGGGCCGAACAATACGAAGACGCGGCCTCGTTCTATGCCACAGCAGCCGGAACCGATGATCCGGATCTGCGCCACAAGGCCCTCTACAACCGGGGCAACGCCCTGTTCCGCTTGAACAAGCACAAAGAGGCCCTTACATCCTACGGACAGGCCGCCAAACTCGCGCCCGACGATCAGGACACTCGGGAGAATATCGCGTTCGTAAAAAAACTTCTGGAGCAGCAGAAGCAAAAAAAAGAACAGCATCAGAAAAAAAATAACAATAAAAATCAAAAAGATAAGAAGGGCCAGCGGGGTCAGGACGACAGGGACAAGCAATCCGGCAAGGGTCCGGACAACCAGCAGGGGAAGCAAAAGGATCCCGGCAGGGACCAGGATCAGAAACAGGACAACGGCAATAACAAGGACAACCAGGACCAGAACGCCGACGGTCAGCAGCAATCCCCGGACTCCACCCAAAAGGATCAGGACGGGGGAAAGGTCGACCAATCCAAGCGACCCGACTCCATCAAGGAGAAAGATCTCCCCGAGCAGGGGGACCAGCAAGCAACGCCAAGCCGGGAGAACCGTGGACAGCAACAAAACCCCGGCGGTCAGCCCACGGCCCGGGCCCACGACAAAAACATGCTCAACCGCCTCAAAGACCATCCGGGCAAGGCCCTGGTCCCCCGCTACGGACAGAAAAATGTCGAGCGGGATTGGTGACTCTCATGAATAAACTCTCCATCGTTCTCATTTTCCTCATCCTCCTGCCCGTCCAGGCCATGGCCAAGACATCCGTTCAGGCCACCGTGGACAGGACCCGGATCACCCGGGGCGAATCCCTCTCCCTCAGGGTGACCATCACGGACGGCAGCGGTGACGTGGACACTTCGGTCATCACGGATTTCGACATCGTGTCCAAAAGCTCGGGAACGAACATCTCCATCGTCAACGGGTCCATGACCAGGACCAAGCAGTACTCCTACACCCTGGTCCCCCCAAACACCGGCAACCTGACCATCCCGCCCCTGCCCGTGGATACGGGCGACGGAATCCTCAAGACATCCCCCATCTCCATCACCGTGACCAAAAAGCCCACAGCCTCGGATCAAGACGGTGACGGACCCATCTTTGTCCGGGCTCACCTCTCTGCCGAAACGGGCTATGTGGGGCAGCAGCTCGTGTACACGGTTTCCGTGTTCCAATCCGTGAACATGTCCAATGGGCGTCTGGGCGAACCCAGGTTCCCGAACATGAGCGCGGAGAAACTCAAGAACCAGAAAACCTTTGACAAAGTCGTAAACGGCCGATCGTTCAGGGTCACCCAACTCTTTTACCTGCTCACCCCCAACCAACCGGGAGAGCAGACCATCGGCCCGGCCACCCTGTCCTGCGATGTGTATGACGCATCACGCCACAGGTCCCGCACGGATTCCTTGTTCGACGATCCTTTTTTCTCCCACGGCCGCCGGACCCACAAATCCTTCCGCTCCAACCCGGTTTCACTGACCATCCGTGCCCTTCCCGGACGCCCCGTGGACGCGCCCCCATTTTCCGGGCTCATCGGCCGGTTCTCCATCGACGCCAAACTGGACAAGACCGAGCTGGCCACGGGTGACAGCACGACCCTGACCCTCACCATCGCCGGGACCGGTAATATCCAGGACACCCCCTCGCCCCCGCTCTCCCTCGGGGAGACCTGCAAAACCTATGCGGACGAACCCGTGACCCAAACCAGGGCCACTCCCTTGGGAACCGTGGGAAGCAGAACCTTCTCCCATGCCCTGGTCCCGACCGAACCCGGCAAACTGACCATCCCGCCGGTCTCCCTGAACTGGCTCGATCCCGGATCGGGAACCTACCGGACCATGGCCACCCCGCCCATGACGGTCACGGTCACCAGGGGAACGGTCCGGCCGCAAGCTCCACCAGCCTCAGACCAGAACGCCCCCGCTGCCCCGGGGGCCACAACGCATAAACAGGACGCGACCATCCTGCACAAGGACATCCTTCCCTTGTACGGGGGCATGGATGCCACCAGGGACCAAGCCCCTCTTGCAGGAACGATGTTCGGCCTCTGTCTGCTCCTTCCACCGTTGGCATTTCTCGGCTTGCTCCTTGTCCGCCATCACCGCCGGTGTATGGGACATCCCTCAAAACGCTATCGGGCCATGGCCCTTTCACTGCTCAAAGAAGCCGGCCGGGAAGACACCGAGACCACATCCCTCTGTTCCCGGGCCCTTTTGGCGGCCATTGCCTCACGCACCCACGCCCTGTCGGAATCCCTGACCTATGAGGAAGCCGAAGACCTGGTCACGCGGACCACGGGGAACAGGGAACTGGCCACGGAAGTCAGAAACACGATGCTTGCCCTGGACACGGCACGGTACGGCTCTTCACAAAATCCCCAAAACGCCACGGACCAGGCCGGCCGATCCATCCGTCAAACCAAGGAACTGGTGGACAAGATATGCGCATGATACGGATTCTCCTTTTTCTGGTCCTTGTGCCGGTCCCCGCCATGGCCCAGGCCGGTACACCGGCCGCAAACCAGGAACGGACCTTTATCCAGGGAATCGATGCCTTCAATGTCGGCCGCTTCGACCAGGCGGCCGACGCATTTGCGGATCTGGTCCATACGGGTATCCGCAACGGGCATCTCTTCTACAATCTGGGCAACGCCTATCTGAAAAACGGCGAGCTGGGACCTGCTGTATACTGGTACGAACGGGCCCTGCCATTCATGCCGGCAAACGCCGACCTCAGATTCAATCTGGACTATGCGCGTTCCCTGCGCATCGATGACCAACCGGACACCCATTGTGGCCTACACCGGGTCCTCTTCTTCTGGGAAGACCTGGTCTCGGCCAGGACCCTCCAATACCTGACCATGGCATTGAATCTCCTCGTCTGGCTGGGGGTGTCCATCGGCCTGGTACAATCTTCCAGATCCATCAAGATGGTCACGGTGACCGCCCTGCTCGTCCTGGCCACCCTGGTTCCGTCCGCTGCCCGGCAAACCCTTGGTCCCGTGCTCACGCCACGGGGGATTGTCCTTCCGCAAACCGCCATTGTTCGCTCCGGCCGCACGCCAAGCAGCACCGAACTGTTCAAACTCCATGCGGGCACCCCGGTACGGGTGGAGGAGCGGGGCAGGAACTGGGCCAAGATACGTTCCAACGAAACCATGTTCGGCTGGATCGAGTGTAAAGAGATCGGTATATTGTAGGTAAATCAGCAACAATCCGTTATCGAAAAACGAACAGGCATGCGTTCCGTCCGCTGCGGACGCATCCTTATCTTCCGGCAGAACAAAAACACTTGCCTCGATATTGTCCAATGGGTAATGCTCAAAGGAATGAACGGTTTCCGAACCACAATCCCAAGCGTTCCCTAGCCTCGTAACCAAGGAGATGATTATGAAACGTCTGACAACAACCGTGGGTGTGCTGACCACACTCTTGTTTCTGACCACCACCCTGTGGGCCGCAACCACTCCGGCCCAACGCATGTTCACACCGGACGAGGCCTTGAACCAGCTCAAGGCAGGAAACGATCGGTTCGCAGCGGGCCACGCACACCACCCCAACCAGGACCGCCATCGGCGCATCGCCACGACCTCCAAGGGCCAGCACCCCTTTGCCACGGTCATCGCCTGTTCCGACTCCCGGGTTCCCGTAGAAATTATCTTTGATCAGGGCGTGGGCGATCTGTTCGTGGTCAAGGTGGCCGGCAATGTCATGGACGTGGACGAGATCGGTTCCGTTGAATATGGGGTCGACCATCTGGCAACCCCGGTCATGGTCGTGCTCGGCCACACCCATTGCGGCGCAGTGACCGCAGTGGTCCAGGATGCCGAGGTGCACGGATCCATCCCCCAGTTGGTGGACAACATCGTCCCGGCCGTGAAAAAGACCCGACATGACCATCCCGAACTCAAGGGCGACGCCCTGGTCACGGCTGCCGTGATCAACAATGTATGGCAGTCCATTACCGATCTGCTCATGCACAGCCCGGCAACCCGTGCCCGGATCAAGGCCGGCACCCTGGAGGTCGTGGGGGCGGTCTATGACATCGACACGGGAAAAATCGACTGGTTGGGCACCCCTCCCAACCAGGCAAAAATCATGGCCGCTGCCGGTCCCGCGGCTGGCGCTCATGGGGCTGAAGAAGCCAAGGATGAGCAGCACAAGATGGCCCTGGAAAAGGAACGTGCCCAGGAAATGGAGGCTGTGGCCAATCCTGAATACGATGGAGCAGCAACCGATCACGCCCCTGCCCATGAAACCGCCAAGCCCAAAGAGACCGAACACCAAAAAATGACCATGGAAGAGGAACACGCCCAAGAAATGGAAGCCGAGGCCGTACCCGAGCACGTTGACGGAGGCGGGTCCAGCGGACTGTGGTTCATCTTCTTTCTCATGGTCGCCATCCTGGGTGCCGTGTACATGAAGTCCAAGACCAAGAAGTAACCTAACCGTTTTCATACGCACCCCACGCAAAAGGGGAGGGCCGATCAGGTCCTCCCCTTTTGCGTGGGAAAGTATACGCGGACCATCCAACACCGGGGCAAACGTCCCTCCGTGAGCAGGCTCGCATAGCCCCCGCAATGACGGTTGCCACAGGTCTACCGGGGTCTCACATGACAGCCCCCACAACCTGTGGAAAATCCGTGATCAGCCCGGTCACCCCCCGAACCACCAGAGAACGCATCTCCCGCGCATCGTTCACCGTCCAGACATCCACATACATGCCCGCGTCCAGCACATCCCTGAGATCATCATTTTTCAGGATCCCCTTGTCCGGATGCCAGGCCTGCACCCCCAATCCCTTGAGGGTCTCGAGAATACTTCCCCCGCCCATGTTTTCCGCGTCCATCAGGGCAGCGGTGGGCAGCCCGGGCAGAATCTCCCGCGTCCTGCGCAGATACTCGAAGTTGAACGAGGAAATCAGGGTCTGCTCCACAAGATCGAACCGCCGGATCATCTCCACGGCCCGTTCCACTACGACCCCGTGACCGGGAGTGCCCGCGAGATCCTTGATCTCCACGTTGATCCTGAATCCATGGTCGCGTGTGAACCGGAGACCTTCCTCCAAAGTCGGCAATGTCATGGTACGGAATGTACGGGCCTCTTCCCCGGAAACCGTCCCCGCCGCCATCTGGCCAAAGGGATCCTCACCAACAAAAAAAGAACCGAAATCCAGGCTGTGGAGTTCCTCCAGCGTAAAATCCGCCACACGCCAGGGCGTCCGCGGGGCATATCGCGGGACCCTCTCCACATCGGTCACCCGACCCAGGGTATTGTCGTGAGTGATGACCAGATGCCCGTCCCGACTCATCTGCACATCCATTTCCCAGGCATAGGCCCCCGTATCCAATGCCTTGTACGCCGCGCACAGGGTATTCTCCGGGGCCAGGGAACGTGCCCCCCGGTGGGCAATGGCCAGAACCGAACCGGTATAATCGTCAAAAAACATGGTTTCTCCGTAGGTGAACCAGAACCACTTTGGAACACGAAGTTTTCAAAATGGATTGTGGATGTACGTTCAAGGCAACCAAACCGTAGGGGGACCCCTTGCGGGTACCCCTACGGATCGTCGCTTGGGTCAGAGGTTCGATGAAAACCCAGCATTCCAAACTGGTTTTGGTTTAGAACCCGAAATTTTCCGCTCGGCTCCCGTAATCCCATCTTCGGGCAAGGGCAAGCATAGCACCTTGCCGTATGTGCAGACATAGATTGACGTGCTGGGGGCACAGAGTTATTTGCTCCTATTAGGTCAGCCATGCCCTCTTGCTTGACACCGGCTCTTCCCGAAACAGACCCTTGACTAGCCACGGAACCTTTCCCTTCCATGAACGAACACGACCCGAACAACTTTCCCACCGGCCTGGCCACGGCGGATATGTCCGTTGAAGACCTCCTGAGTTTTGTCAACGACTTCCCAGCCCTGCTCTGGAGGATCGAGATCGCCAAATCCCGTATCGAGTTTTTGAACAACAACTACATCATCTCCAAAGGGCTGGACGGCAAGTTGCTGCTCAAGAATATCCGCTACCGGCAGGATGTCGTTGTCCCCGAGGACGAGTACCTGATCACCTCGTTCATGGAATCGGTCAAACAGGGCAAGACCGCGGCCACGGTCTTCCGGGTCCGTACCGAAGACCACCGAACCCTGTGGCTCAAATTGACCGGGGCGACCAATACCTGGGATCCCCGCTACTATTACGGTTTTCTGCTGAACATCACCGACACCGTGGAAATGATCAAGAGCATCGTGGACAAGGACATCAACCTGCAGCTTTTAGTCGACGATGCCGACAAGCCGACCCTGCTCCTGGACGTTGAGACCCGCTCGGTCCTCCACGCCAACATTGCCGCGTGCGATCTGTTCGGCACGAGCAAGGAAGACCTGGAAAAAATGGGCCTGGATGAACTCTACCGTGAATCCATGCGCACTGCCGTGTCGACCATGCTCGACCAGATCCCCCTGGACAGAAAATGGTCGGGAAAACTCGATTTCTACCAACAGAGCAAACGCCGGATCTTCACTGCCGAGACCATAGTACGCTATCTGGTCTACGGCAACCGCTCCCTGCTGCGCATCTCCTTCATCAATCCCCAGCTCATGTCCCCCCCGCGCCGGCACCCCGTGCTCTCCAGTGACCGCTCACTGCGCCATGATCTCACGACATGCCTGGAGCAGGGTCCCAGGGACATCGGGACCATCCTGGATACGGCCCTTTTCTCCCCTCTGGTCGCCGGACGGTTCGATGCGGTCATGTTTTCCGACGTGCATGTCAAAAAGAACAAGGTCTACGTCTATGCCGCCGGAACCCCACCATTGGAACTCGAGCAGGGGGCCCAATTCGCTTACAAGGGAACCATTGCCGAGGATATCAACCACTTCAGTCTCGGGCACCTGACCGTGGACGACACCCAGGAGAGCATCAAACCGATTGATTGGGCCCTGTTCGTCCCCCAGGGCATCCGCTCCTATTTTGCCCGCCCCTTCCACAGCCGCAAGGCCCTGCGCACCGTCCTCATCCTCTGTTCCCGGACTCCCGGGACCTTCACCGGCTCCACATCCGAAGATTTCGACGACCTCTTCATCCCCCTGAACGGGGCCATCAAGGCCTGGCGCAGATCCCTCAGGGATTGAGCCCCGCACCGCCGGACGGCTCCGTTTCCTGCTCCATTCCTTGGCCCCGTCCTATTTCCCGAGGGGCCGGCATATGCATGCGTGGGAAGTTTTTCACATATTCTTCCCTCCCCCCTTCCCCATATTTCAAACGACATAATCCCATTTTGGTTCTACCAAAATGGGATTTGGATTACTATTTTTGTTTTTTTGGTGTAATTTTGTCGTTGTCTTCGTTTTTTTATTGCATCAAGATATGATTTAGCAATATTGGTTTACCAAAACAAGGAAAACATACTTCCAAGGTGCTGCGTGGAAAATCGGGAAATTCTTCTCAAAGAACTCGAGCTTGTGGTCCTCGAGAACAATCTCAAAACCGGTGACCGATTGCCTGCCGAACGGGATCTGGCCGAACGGATGCGTATAAGCCGGAACACACTCAGGGGGCTGCTACGCTCACTCGAAGCCCAGGGGTTGGTGACCATCAAACCCGGGAGCGGGACCTATCTGCGCACCAGGCTGGCCGGAACCCTCTCCGGGCAATCTACAACCCCCCACCAGACAGTGGCCGAGCAACTGGAGGCCGCGTTTCTCTTCCTGCCGATCATCGTGGAAAAGGGGATGCAGACCATTACCCAGGCCCAGATCAAGGAACTCCAGATATGCAACATCACCCTGAGCCAGGGCATGTACGCACACAACCATGAACGGGTATGGGCGGAGATCACCCGTTTTTTCCGGATCATCGCCATGGCCACCTCCAATCCATTCCTGGTCAAACAGGTCGAACAGATGATGCACATCGATCCGGACCTGACCGACCATTTTTTCAACACGGACCGCAGGATCCGGGACGATGTCTTCGCCGGCCATGTGAACATCCTTCAGGCGTTGCGGGACAAAAACCTAACGGACATCGTCCGCGTCACCCAAGAACATATCTTGAACATCTGCAGAATCATGGAATGCCGGGAGGAGCTGTCCATTTGGGAAAATATCTCCACGGTCCTATGCACGGGGGAAATCTCATGAAGGGACACGATGCCGGTAGACGCGCCTTTTTCCGGGGCGGCCTGAAAAAGGCCATTCAGGGATTACACGGAATAGTTGAGGAATCCTTCCCAGAAGCCGAGCGCCCATCCACCCCCACGCAGGTATCGAACATCGTGGCGGATCTGTCACCAGAGCTGCTGGCCATGGAAGCCGAACGTCTGGGACTCGACCCCGCCGACAAGGACGCCATCGCCCGGGCCCTGGAAGCGGAAATGCAGGCCGCTGCGGGCTGAGACCAAAATCGGCTGGAGACAACGACAATGGGGGGGGCGCTCGGCAAAGCTCCTATCTGCCGGTTAACCAAGACAGCCTCGGATCCCCGGGATTGTGTGGCCATTGACAACCGGCGCGAGGTATCCAGGAAGGTAGCATACCCGGAAAACGAAGGGGTGTTCCGGAAGAGTATTTCCGGCAAAGGAAAAAAGGTCGAACGACTTTTTTGATATACATCTATGGATATGGACGGGACGTAACGTTTGGCCGCGACACGCCCCGCCCAGGGTAGCCAGACCACAAACCCCAACCCATGCAAGGAGGATTTATGGAGAGGTATGGCGAAAATTATCTTGAGGAAAGAAAACTTGTCAAGCGATGGGCCGGCCCTGCGCCCGCGCTGGTCAGTTTACTGCTGACCCTGGCGGTTTTCTACGGAACCTGGTGGATCTTCCAAGATCCCCGCGGGCTCATGCGCATGTACACCCCGTATGTCGGCTATATGTACTGCCGATGGTGGCTGATCATGCTCATCTGGATGGTGTACATCTTCAACTTCTGGCCATTCAAACGGACCTGGCTGAACAAGACCCACCCACTGATCAAGGGAGCGTTGCTCACGACCATTTCAGTGGTCATCATGCTCGTGCTGATCAAGGGATTTTTCGAAGGCATCTTAGGCAACTATGGCCTGGCCTATTTCAATCCGGATCAATTGGAAAAACTCGATGGGGTGACAAGCTTCTTTGCCGTGGAATACGCATCGCTGGCCATCCTGATGTTTGCGGCCATCGCCTCCTGGCTCTCACCGGCCTGGGTCGTGGCCATGGAAAACGCCCCCTGGCAGGGTCTCAAACAGCCGGCCAAGGGATTTTCCATCCTCATCGCAACCTTTTTCCTATCGACCATCGTCTATTTCGTGACCATGCACTCACACATGGGGATTCTCTACCACCCATGGCAGTACTTCACGTCCATCGCTCCCCCCTACTGGCAGGACTTCGCCAACACCGTGTCCGGCAACTTCCATGTTGCCTGGATCATGTGCTGTACCGTGGTCGTCTGGCTGGTGGAAACCATCTGGGAACGCTATCCCTTCAACCTGATCAAAAATGACTGGGCCCGTCGACTGACCGCCTTTTTCGGGATCATCGTCATCGCCCTGTGCATGCATTTCTTCCTGTACTTTGCCCAGGAACTCACCTGGGGTGAAGCCATCCGCGGAACCCGTCGCGCCTTTGCTCCGGACTGGCGTTGGCTACACGTGGGCGAGATGGCCATCTTCTTCCTGGTCCCGGCCCTGTTCCTGTCCTTCTACTGCGGCAACTGGCCCAAGAAATACAGCATGCCCATCAACGTGTTCATCAGGACGGCCATCTGCATCGCCGGTGCCGCCGGTCTGTACATCCTCTACTACCGGACGTCCCACCTCTTCCTGGGAACCCAGAAAGGGTTCTCCCACCCACAGCAGTTCCCCATGATCCCCATGATCTGGCTGATCAACATCTGGCTGGTCCACCACTGGTTCATGGACAACTGGCCGGCATGGAAGATGGTTCCCAAGACGGAAAAAGAAATCGCGGCCGACCACAAGGCCCATGCGGAACAGCTCGAGGCGGTCCGGTTCACCCCCAAATTCGGCGTTGGTCTGGGTACGGGTGTTGCCTGCGGGATCCTGTTCTATTTCGTGACCGTATGGGGACTGCCGGCTATCTACCAGGCCCTCAACATCATTCCGGCCAAATAACCGCAACAATAGAGGAGCAACTATGTCAAACGATATGAAGCGACGCGATTTCCTCAAGGGAGCGGCGACCGGTGTGGGAGTCGGTGTCCTTGGGGCCATGGGACTCTATTCCTATTCCCCTATACGCAAAAACCATTTTGCCAAGACCGAACGCAAGCTCGAGGACATCGGGGTCTGCAAATCCGTCAAGGTGACCAATATCTCGGAAACCAGCTGGTTCAATAACGGCGACCTCGTGGGCGACATCAAGGGCGCCGGCGGTCTCCTGGTCAACCAGTATGACTACAACTGGCCCCCCTTCGGCAACGGCAAGGGGCTGGGCAAGGGCACTTATGAAGAGGGTATCGCCAAGATCAAGCACCTTTTGCCCAACCGGGTGGATGAGGCCTGGGAGATCGCCAAGGCCAATGCCGTGAACCCGGAAAACGCCGGCGGCTACGCAGCCCTGCTGGAAGTGGAACAGATGGACGGCAAGAAACAAAAATTCCTTCTGGATACCGGCTGGTCCTATGAGTGGACCCACAAGTGCTTCAAGCGCGAGGGCATCGACAAGATGCTGGCCAACAAGGAGATCGAAGGACTGTTCATCTCCCATGAACACTTTGACCACTACTGGGGACTTCCGGTCACCCTGAAATACGATCCCGAAATCACCATCTACATCCCCGAGGGATTCTATCCCGAGGGCAAACAGTACATCAAGGACTCAGGCCACCGGGGCAAGGTCGTGGAGGTCAAAAACGGCCTGTGCAAGCATATTCCGGGCATGGCCAGCTACGTCTTTCCCGTACCCATCATCTGCCGGGTCTACGGGGAACAGTCCCTGTACTTCAACGTCAAGGACCAGGGACTGGTCTCGGTGACTGGCTGCTGCCACCAGGGAATCATCCGCTTTGCCGAGACCGCGTACAAGGAGATCGCCTACGAGAACGACCAGCTGTACGGGATCTACGGCGGCCTGCACATCTCCCCCTTTGACGACTGGGATCCCAAGTACGACGACCTGGTCATCTCCCTGGGCAATTACGGATTCAAGCGCATCGGTTGCAACCATTGCACCGGCGTGCTCTGCGCCAAGAAGTTCATCGACGCCGGGTACCCGGTCATCAAGGGGACGGCCAGGTTCCGTTCCCAGGACCGGGCCTACCTGGGCAACGGTGACACCATCCAGTTCGGCTAGTCCATCCATCCTCCAGCGGGCAGGGACTTCCGTTATACGGAAGTCCCTGCCCGCCCACATAGTTCCCGGTGCCGCATCCTGAAAAACATTGTCACCACTGGAACAACATTTTCCGCAATTCCCCTCTTCCACGACGGAAGAAGGGGGTCTTGAAGGACAAGGATATGGCAGAGCCCCCCACGGCACCCCCCAATCCGGGGAGGCCCGGACCAAGGACGGGACAACGGCATATTCCGATCCGCACACTGCACACCGAATCCCCCTGTGTTCCCCCCAACGAGCAATGACCATGACAACCGACCTCCACCATCTCATCCCGCCGAGTGCCTGCAAGGACACGGGACGCGGTTCGGCCGAACTCCTGCGTGCGGTGATGATCCGTTCCAATTTCACCCCGACTACCCGGCATCAACTGGGCTGGCGGGGCGTTCAGGAAATCGTCCAACCGGATCTTTCCCGTCTGGCCATGACCGCAAAAATCAGGGACATGGCCGGGGTCTACGGGATCGAACTCTTGGAAAAAGGGCAGAGCGGGGCCACCTTCTCCCTTTGCTATTTCCCAGACCCGGAAGAGCCCTTGCTCGAGTATTTTTCACTGCAGGCCGGTGTCCAGGCCGTCCGCGAGGACTTCCTGGCCAGGGTCCGTCAATTCTGCCTGGAAGACCCCCTGCCCGATCTTTTTGCCATCGGCAGGATACACATCCGCCTGGACCCCCAAACGATGGGACGAATGCTCTCCCTGGAATCTGCCCATCGAATACGGACCATTGCCCATGACGGGATCTTCGTCCCCACAGAACAGGGGGAACAATGCCTCGTCAGGCCCGGTGGAGAGGACCAGGACCTGCCCGCCCTAGAGACGGCCATGTCCTTTTTCAGGGTCCTGGCTTCATCCTTTGGCTACACCCAAAAAGCAGGGCCGGATTTCCTGTGCGAACACTACATGGCCGGATTCGAAACCATGTATGACCAGGACAAAAACGTGGTGGAAAAACCCTCCCGGGAGTGTCTGGTCACCCACCTGACTCTGGGATTCGGGACACCGGAGGAACCGATAGCAGACGTAAGCCACAACAATCCTTGTTCCTTGGTGTGGCACCAGCCAGCCCCCCTCCCGGAAAAATATGCTCATGAACCATGGTGGCAGGCGGCAAGCACGGACAATCCCGGCGCCCTGCATGCGAGCGACCAGGGCAATGGACCAAAGCCAAGACTGATCGTCCTCACCGGCTTCTTGGGATCGGGGAAAACCAGTTTTCTGGACAGATTCATTGAAGAACAGACAGGGGCCAACGCCTTTGTGGCCGTGGTCCAGAATGAGATCGGAGAAAAGGGACTGGATGGAAAAATCCTGGGGAACAATTATGCGGTCACCGAGATGGACGAGGGGTGTGTGTGCTGCACACTGGCAGGAAATCTCCGAGCGGCGGTGCAGGATATTCTGGACCGATTCGATCCCGACTTCATTGTTCTGGAAACCACGGGGTTGGCCAATCCGGCAAACCTGCTCCAGGAAGTGGACGATCTGGAAGACATCCTCACTTTCGCGTCCATCACAACGGTAGTGGATGCCGCAGGGGGACTCCTGTCCCTGCGGGATTTTGAAGTGGCCAGGAGCCAGATCCGTTTGGCCGATACCATCCTGCTCAACAAGTGTGACCTTGTGGGAGAAGAGTGCCTGTCAGAGCTGATGGATGGAATCATCGGCCTCAATCCCACGACTGCCGTACACAAGACAACCCACGGAAATATTCGAGCCACCCGCCTATACGGGATCAACCTGCATAAAATGACCCCACAGCTGACACGGGCCCATTTTCTTCCCAACGTGAACGGTACCCACCTGACGGACCATATCGGCACCAGACTTATGGAATTTTCCTCCCCCCTCCCAACAGGAACCCTGCTGGAATCCTTCCGGAAGATCCGTCCAGACCTTCTGCGGGCCAAAGGAGTCATCGAACTGGATGAAGAACCCGGTCCAGTGGTCTTCCAATACTCTCCGGGGGTGTACTCCATTGAACCCGCTCCCGACGATATCGGTCCGGATCGATTTCTGGTCTTTATCGGCCAGAACATCCAGGATATGGATCTTTCGGGACTGGAAAACTGAGTCCCCCGGCAACTGTTCCGTTGCCGGGATATTAGCGCAGCAACAACTCGAAATCCAACAACAATTCGAGTGTGGACCAACAAATTTTAGCAATAAATGGAGTCCAAAAATTGGAGATTTGCATGCTCACCGTTTATGGTTTCTTCAATCCAGAATCCTCGTTTTTGGAAAATACACCTGAATAATTACAATCCCCAACCTCCTTCTCCCCTTGCACAACAAGCGGGGCCGTTCCCGGACAGGAAACGGCCCCGCTTGTTGTATTTCTGGTCAGGGACAAAAACAGTGGCCGGTCAACGGCCAGGCATGGATCAATCAGGATGGGCCGGGCTGATCAATGCCACATCGCCCTCGATATGACAGCCGGCGCAATCCATTTTGCCCCGGGTCCAGTTGCCCTTTTCGAAATCCTTGCCCTTCTTGTGACAGGCTCGGCAGGTCTGAGTGGTCTGAGAGACATCGTACATGGGCGTAAATTTTCCGAGATGGTAGTCATTGAGCAACTCGACCGCCTTGGCCGCGACGTCGCCGCTGATCCGGGCACACCGCTCACTACGCTCGTGGGAGCCCGAGGCAAACCCGTGCTCCTTACACCATTTACTCACGTTGACATGGCATAGGGGCGATCCAGACACTGTTTGGGGAAGTATCGCATCACTCTTGTACGTATCTACCAAGAATTCATGACAACTGGCGTATTTGTTGCTGATATCACTTGGGAACGGCGTCTGGGTGAACCAAGCCATGAGTTCCCCGGTCAATTTTTTGTAGTCCTTGCAGGTCAGAGAGATGGCCGCGCAAGCCCCGTTCAACGCCCCGCATAGAGTACACCACCCGGCCACACCGGACTTTCCGTAGGCCATCAATTCTACCGGAAGATACGTGTACGGCGCTCCGACCTCCTTGCGCAATTCGGTGACCAACGCATAAAAGGCTCCCTGGGAACAGGAATTGATGTAGTACCCCTGGTGTCCTTTCTTGCGGACCGTTTCAACGTTCAGGGGCGTATAAGGCCAGGGCCACTTCGCCCCATCCGAAACCGCAGCCCGGGCCGGCTCGATAAACCCGTGGCCCACGGCACCGGCTGCAGCACCGACAAGCAACGCCCCTGTCCCTGACAAAAAATTCCTACGAGAAACCTGATCACCTTTTCCAGACATGCAAGTCCTCCTTGAGCTGAACGTTCACTCCAGATGTATATCACAAGTCCAAGACGGGTACGACCGAAATATGACGCACAATCTTCCCAATGATCCCCTTACAACCATTTAAAAAAAAGATACGATAGTTCTTCGAAGATGGATTGACACTATAATTAGCTGGCAACTATCTGAAATCCAAGCTTAAAAAAACATACAAACAGGTTTTACTTCGTTTGCGGAGATCTATACAAACCCCTCACTATTATGTCAATAAAGAACGAATAAAAAATGACTCTCTCACATCCCGCAGGATGTTCCGGTCCAATAGGACCCATGCCCAACCCATTGTTTTTTCTCGCCTCCCGGGGCTCGGAAAAACAGGCGGCTCGCGAATCGGCCCCACAAATCTACCCGAGATAATTGCTTTTATGGCTATTTTACCGGAAATTGCTACACATCCCGAATCAATTTTTTCCCTTGAAAACACGGGATAACCACAATAGCTTTACACCCTTGCACGCAACAAAAGATGGAACAAGGAGAATTCCATGAAGACATCGCTCGGTCCCAAAATATTGGCCCAACCCGCTCCCGTGTGGGCCATTGGCAGCTATGCCCCCGACGGCACTCCCAACGTCATGACCGCGGCCTGGTGCGGAGTCTGCTGCTCCAAGCCCCCCTGCCTGACCGTATCTATCCAACCACAGCGGCACAGCTTTGCAGGGATCATGGAGCGCGGGGCGTTCACCGTGAATATCGGGTCATCTGGACAGGCGGCCATTGTCGATTATTTTGGCATGGCATCGGGGAAGGATGCGAACAAATTTGAAAAAACCGGCATGACACCGGTCAAAGGCGAGATGGTCGATGCCCCGTATATCGCTGAATTTCCCCTGATCGTGGAATGCGCCGTGGTAGCTGTGCATGAACTCGGCGTGCATACCCAGTTCGTGGGTGAAATTATGGACATCAAGGCCGATCCAGCCGTGCTCGACGACAAGGGCATGCCGGATATGGCCAAAGTGGATCCCTTTGTCTTCGCCCCGGGCAGCAGGGCCTATTACGGAATCGGGGACTATCTGGGTCAGGGTTTCAATCTGGGAAAACGTTTTCTCAAGCCCTGATGCGGCAAACCCGGACGGTTGCAACAACGTCCATGCCCCAAGCGGGCAAGGAAACGGCTATGAATCCGTTTTTCATATCGTCGATAATCGGGGCCCTCAGGGGCCTCAAACGCACCTGTCCCAAATGCGGCCACCGTCAGATCGTGCCTGCGGACAAGAAATGCCGGACCGTTCGCTGTTCCCGGTGCGGCGCGGATATTCCTCCTTCTAAAAAACAAGCGTGCCCATAGCGCCCAAGGACATCCGCCCAACCCAAACAAGGAAAAATGCCATGGACTGGTTCAGTTTACCCGGTTTCTGGAAAGGCTTTCTGACCGGAGGCATCACGGTCCCGGTCGTCTTCATTCTCGTGGAATTGGTTGTTAAATACCTGGCCTACGGAAAAATCTTCTGGAAATGAGACCCGCTCCATGTTTCTGCACATACTGCACGGCCTTTTCGGCCTGACCATGCTCATGGCCATTGCCTGGGCCCTGAGCGAAAACAAGAAAATCGTTGACCTGCGGACCATTGCCGGCGGTTTGTGTCTGCAATTCGTCATCGCCCTGATGTTCATAAAAATCCCCTTGTTCAAGGGGATTTTTATTGGACTGAACAGGGCCACCGACGCCCTGAGCGGAGCCACCAGGGCCGGAACCAGCTTTGTGTTCGGCTATCTGGGCGGCGGCTCCCTGCCCTTTGCCGAAACCATCCCGGGCGGTTCCTTCATCCTGGCCACCCAGTCATTGCCGCTCATCCTCGTCATCAGCGCCCTGTCGGCCGTCCTCTTCTACTGGCGGATTCTCCCCTTCGTCGTGAGCCTGTTTTCCCGGGTCCTGCAACGGACTATGGGTATCGGCGGGGCCCTGGGCGTGGGCACGGCCGTCAACATTTTCGTGGGCATGGTCTCGGCCCCGCTCATCATCAAACCCTACCTGCAGGGCATGACCCGCAGTGAGCTCTTCGCCCTGATGACCTCGGGCATGGCCACCATCGCGGGCACGGTTCTGGTGTTGTACGCCACCTTCATCCAGAAAGTCATCCCCGACGCCATCGGTCATATCCTGACAGCCTCCATCATCAGCGTACCCGCATCCATCCTCATCGCCCGCCTCATGGTCCCGGAAACCGAGACCCGCTACAGCACCAGAAAAACCTGGGTACCCGACCAGACCGCAAAAAACACCATGGACGCCATTGCCTCGGGCACGGCCGAAGGGGTGCAGGTGTTCATCCAGGTCACGGCCATGCTCATCGTCCTGGTGGCCCTGGTTTCCCTGGCCAACGAAATCCTGTCCATCCTCCCAGTAATCCAGAGAGAACCCATAACCCTGGAACGCATCCTGGGAACCATCATGGCACCCGTGGTCTGGCTCATCGGCATCCCCTGGTCCGAAGCGGCAACGGCCGGACAACTCATGGGCGTCAAAATGGTCCTGAACGAACTCCTGGCCTACCTCAAACTGGCCGGACTTCCCCAGGGGGCCCTGTCCGAACGCAGCGCCATCATCATGACCTACGCCATGTGCGGCTTCGCCAACTTCGGCAGCCTGGGCATCATGGTGGGCGGCCTCGGGGCCATGATCCCGGAGCGGAGACGGGAAGTGGCCGAGCTGGGACTGCGATCCATTGTCTCGGGAACTCTGGCAACCTGTATGACAGGGGCTATGGTGGGGATGTTGATCTAGTACACCGTACGGTTTAAAGCTTCAGATACATACGTTTCAGCTTAAAGGATT